>JAZNQJ010000019.1:0-3115 GCA_045590115.1 Alistipes sp.
TTATAACACAAAAAAGCAGTTGCTCGGCACGTAGACCAAGCAACCACACTCTTTAATCAAAACTTTATGCTGTCGCCACCCAATATTCGGCATATGCTCACTATCTCGGCGCTCCACACATAGCCCTGAACTGCAGCATACACCGCATTGTCTCAAAGACTATTATAGTTCAAACATATTAATGCCGTGCTGTGACACTTCTACGGTTCACTGCACGAAAATCTCTACACGATACACAAGCACACTGCACGACTAACACAGCGGCCAGCACCCTCAAAAATTAGCCTCTATTCCAAGTACTCTATTTCTGTTTTTTTGCCTCTATGACAGAGTCAATATATGCCTTAATCTTAGGTGCGGGGTCCTCCCACGTATCTGGCTTGATGACCTTGCCATCCTTGGGGTTGTAGTGAGGCTTGCCATCGGGCCATAGCTTTGCCATGTTTGCCTGTTGTACAATCTCGAATAGCTCATCAGCCTCAAGACCCATCTCGACCATTGTGCCGAGCGCAAAGTACATAAGGTCTATCATGGCATCTGCCTGCTCGTAGATATCATCAGCAATAAGGAACTCTGCCACCTCCTCATTCATCCACTTGGCACGTGACAACGCACGCTTCTTGTAAATCATCTTAGGCTCCGCAGCCACAGGATGTCCAAACTTATCGTGAAATTCACGAACGTCGTTCCACTCTTTCTTCATATTTTTGTGTTTTACAGTTATTCAATGCTACAAAATTAGCGTTTTTTTTCTTTTTTGATTAACTTTGCCTAAAATTAATAACCATCACCAAATGGCTATAACAGTAAAAGCAAAGTTTAAGTGCAGCTCGGAGCGTATATCGCAAGTGCCTAAGGATGAGCTTAAGGATATCGCCTTCATCGGCCGTAGTAATGTGGGTAAGTCATCGTTGGTGAACATGCTCACCGGTATCAAGGGACTTGCCAAAGTATCAGGCACGCCGGGCAAGACACGCCTTATCAACCACTTCACTATTAACGACAGCTGGTATCTTGTCGACCTGCCAGGCTATGGCTACGCACGAGTATCTAAGTCGACACGTGGCGAGTTCTCGAAACTTATCACCGACTATGTGCTTAAGTGCGAGAAGCTCCACTTCCTATTCGTACTTGTCGACTCAAGGCTTGAGCCTCAGCGTATTGACCTTAGCTTCATCGAGCTATTGGGTCAGAATGGAGTACCCTTTGGCATCATCTTCACCAAGGCCGACAAGCTATCGCAGGCACAGCTCAACCGAAACATAAAGACCTACAAGCAAACACTTTCGGAAGCGTGGGAGGAGCTACCACCTATGTTTATCTCATCGAGCGAGAAGGGTACAGGGCGTGAGGATATTCTCACATTCATCGACTCTATATTGACAAATTATTGATAAATTAAGTGCGAAAAAGTTGTTTATTCAGCTTATTTGCTATACTTTTGTGCTAACTTAACAAAACAACCTTAGTTTAAATATTATGGCGATCCACAAAATTAAGTTCTTCGCAGGTCGAGGCTCACGCTACCTCGCTGAGAAGATTGCTGCCGAGTATGGTATTCCACTCGGAGACTCGGACGTTTTGCAGTTTAGCGACGGCGAGTTCCAGCCTTGCTTCCACGAGTCTATTCGTGGTTGTACTGTCTTTATCATCCAGTCTACATTCCCACCATCAGACAACTTGATGGAGCTTCTCATGATGGCCGATGCTGCACGTCGTGCTTCGGCACATCAGGTAATTGCTGTTATCCCCTATTTCGGCTGGGCGCGTCAGGACCGTAAGGATCGTCCACGTGTGCCAATCACCGCACGTCTTGTTGCCAACATGCTTATCGCAGCAGGTGTTCAGCGCGTGATGACCATGGACCTTCATGCCGACCAGATTCAGGGCTTCTTCGATCTTCCTATGGATGCGCTCTATGCTTCAGGTATCTTCGTACCTTACATCCAGAAGCTCAACATCCCTGATCTCTCTATCGCTTCGCCTGATATGGGTGGTGCTAAGCGTGCTTCGTCATATGCTAAGCATTTCCAGGCACCTATCATCATCTCGCACAAGGAGCGTGCTAAGGCTAACGTCGTTGGCTCAATGACCGCTATTGGCGAGGTTGAGGGTCGCAACGTAATCACCGTTGATGATATGATCGACACCGCAGGTACCATCTGCATGGCTGCTAACATGCTTATGGATCGTGGTGCTAAGAGCGTGCGTGCTGCCGTTACCCACCCTGTGCTTTCGGGCAAGGCTTACGACCGCATCAACGAGAGCGCTATCCAGGAGGTAATCACCACAGATACCATTCCTTTGAAGGAGGGCGAGGATTTGCATAAGTTTACTGTTCTTAGCGTTGCGCCTATCTTTGCCGACGTTATCGAGCGAGTACACAACTACAAATCAATATCGTCGATTTTCTATCGCTAATCACTGCGCAGATAGGATATACACCACTGGGGGTGACTAAAAGTATTTTAGCCATCCCCACTTTTTTGTTATCAGGTTGAATAAAAAGATGTAGTTTTAGGCCTGCGAAGCCCGAAAAAGCGGAGTTTACTCGGCGTAAATGAGCATTTTGAGGGCGAGCATAACGACAAAATACACTTTTTATTCAGCCTCTTTTTTGTACCACTCCTATACCCATATAAATAATTATTATGCTGAATTTTGGACGAAAATTTGGTTGCTTACCATCAAGTGCTTATCTTTGCGTGGCTAAAAACGAATTATTAATTTAAAAACTATAAACTTATGAAGGTAGAGAATAGCAAGATGGTGAGCGTGGACTACACACTCACTGTAGATGGTCAGATTGCAGATAAGTCACAGCCAGGTCAGCCATTGCAGTTTATCTGCGGCACAGGCATGTTGCTCCCTAAGTTCGAGGCAGCTATCATGGGTCTTGAGGCTGGCGAGAAGGTAAGCTTCACACTCGAGGCTAAGGATGGCTACGGCGAGATTATTCCTGAGGCTATCGTAGAGCTTCCTAAGACTGTGTTTATGATGGATGGCAAGGTTGCTGAGGAGATTCTATTCGTAGGCAGCCAGATACCTATGGCTACTGCCGATGGTCAGCATATGATGGGTATTGTTAAGGAAGTTAAGGAGGAGACCGTAATGA
>JAZNQJ010000020.1:0-4599 GCA_045590115.1 Alistipes sp.
GGGTGCTTCGAGCCATCATAGAGGGTGTGGATAACCACGCCATCCTGAATGTTCGAGTGGTTGCCTATGGTGATGGCGTTCACATCGCCACGCAACACAGCGTTATACCATATCGAGCAGTTCTCGCCAATCTTTACATTACCAATGATGGTGGCATTCTCTGCCAACCATGTATCGTTACCAATCTCTGGCTCGTGACCACGAACACTTCTAATTAATGCCATATACGTATTATGTTTTTGTTATTCAAGACTTTTTGCCTCATCCCAGTAGCTATCCATCTGCTCAAGGGTCATGTCGTGCAGCGAACAACCCACCTCCTCGGCACGACGCTCAAGATGGTTAAAGCGACGTATAAACTTCTTATTGGTGCGCTCCAAGGCTCCTTCAGGGTCAATGCCATAGAGTCTACAGGCGTTGATAAGCGCAAAGAAGAGGTCGCCCATCTCATCTGTTAGTCGCTCATGGTCATCTGCCTTAATCTCGGCATCCACCTCCGCAAGCTCCTCACGCACCTTATTCCACACATCCTCACGTTTCTGCCAATCGAAGCCCGTTGCTGCCGCCTTTTCGCCAATGCGGTAGGCCTTGACCATAGCAGGGAGCGATACGGGAACGCCTCCGAGCGTGCCACTCTTACGCCTCTTCTTGCGCAGCTTCAGCTCCTCCCAATTCTGCTTTACCTGCTCAGGGGTGTCGGCATGGATGTCGCCATAGACATGTGGGTGGCGATATATCAGCTTGTCGCACACACCATTAGCCACGTCGGTATAGTTGAACGCACCAGCCTCATCGCCGAGCTTCGAGTAGAACACAACGTGGAGCAATAGGTCGCCAAGCTCCTCCTTGATGCCGTCCATATTCTTATCCGTAATGGCATCGGCAAGTTCGTAGGTCTCCTCAATGGTGTTGTTACGTAGTGAGTCGAATGTCTGCTCACGATCCCAGGGACACTCCGCACGAAGCTTATCCATCACGTCGAGCAGACGTGTTGTGGCCTTCTCGGCCTCTAATCTATTCATGGTTATAAGTTTGTTTTACGTTTTATTCTTCTGAATGGTAGCTTCAGCACGCCGAAGAATGCCTCGCCAAAGATTCCTGATGACATCTTAGATGTACCCTCTACCCTATCGATGAAGATTATCGACACCTCGCCAATGCTAAAGCCGAGCCTCCATGCCGTATACTTTAGCTCTATCTGAAAGCCGTAGCCATTCATCTGCACACGCTCAAAGTCTATGGCCTCAAGCACCTCACGACGGTATGCCACGAAGCCCGCCGTAGCGTCACACACAGGCATACGGGTTACTATGCGCACATACTTGGATGCGAAATATGACATCAGCAACCTTCCCATAGGCCAATTTACCACGTTGACACCCTGTGAGTAGCGTGAGCCTATGGCCACATCCCTCTCATCGAGCATTGCATCGAGTCTCATAAGGTCATCGGGGTTGTGCGAGAAGTCGCAGTCCATCTCAAATACCCTGTCGTAGCCATGCTCCAAGGCGAACTTAAAGCCTCGGATGTATGCTGTGCCAAGTCCGAGTTTACCCTCACGCTCGATGAGGTGCAGACGCTCGGGGTATTGACCCTGCTCGCCACGCACAAGCTCTGCAGTGCCATCGGGTGAGCCATCATCGACAATGAGCAGGTCGAACATCGCATCCATGGCCATAAGGCGGCGTATCATGCGTACTACATTCTCACGCTCGTTGTATGTAGGGATTATAATCAGTCGTTTCATCACATCATATTTTTAAACCTACGCCCTCCGAAAAGGTAACGCAGGATGATTGAGAATCGGTATATGTTATCTACCTTTTTGCGTCGCACCACAGCCTTACGCTTTGCACTCAACATCTTGTGCCATGCGATAAACTCACCCCAAGCACGCACCACAGCCCATGCTCTATGTGGGTGTAGCGTAACAAGGTGTGCCACAGCCTCCGCAAGGTCGGTAAAGGGGCGCACTACAGCAACCACAGCACGCTGAAGTGGCGAGGAGCATTTATACAACATCGCAAGATTGTTACGATGGTTCAGGAACACCTTGCGTGATGAGGCGGGAAGCGTGCCGCCACCCAGGTGGTAGACACAAGCACGTGGCTCAACAACAATCCTCCACCCTGCAAGCTGCATGCGCCATTGGAGGTCTATCTCCTCCATATGGGCAAAGAAGTCTGCATCGAAGCCTCCCAGCTCCATGAACACCTCACGACGACAGCATAGCGCTGCACCACTTGCCCAGAATATATCACGACGGTCATCATACTGACCCTTGTCACGCTCTACGGTAGAGAGTATACGTCCACGACAGAATGGGTAGCCAAGATAGTCGATGAAGCCTCCCGACGCACCAGCATACTCAAACTTATCACGCTCCCGGTCAGAGAGTAGCTTGGGGGCTACGGCGGCAACATCCCTCTCTGCATCAAGCACATCAACGAGTGGTTGCCACCATCCTGCAGTAACCTCGACATCGGAGTTAAGCAGCAGCACATATTCGGTCTCCACCTCACGCAAAGCACGATTATACCCCTCGGCAAAGCCGTAGTTACGTTCAAGGCGCACAACACGCACATCGGGGTACTTAAGGCGTAGCCACTGTAGCGAGTCATCCGTAGAGCCATTGTCGGCAACCACAACCTCCGCATCGCCCGAGGTATGCTCCACGACGCTGGGCAGGTAACGCTCCAAGTGGTGACGGCCGTTCCAATTAAGTATGACTACGCTGAGTCGTGCCATATTACTCGTCGTTTTGGTCATCATCCTCCACAGCTCGCTCCGCCTTAGCATCGTAGCCAGCCACGACAATCACAAACTCGCCCTTTGGCTCATGAGCCTTAAAGTGGGCAATAGCCTCCGAGAGTGTACCACGTACGGTCTCTTCAAACTTCTTGGTAATCTCACGTACCACAGCCACACGACGCTCTGCACCAAAGGCCTCGGCAAGCTGCTCGAGACACTTGACCACACGATATGGCGATTCGTAGAGGATTATTGTGCGTGACTCAGTGCTTAGCTCCTGGATACGCTTCTGGCGACCCTTCTTTTGTGGGAGGAAGCCCTCGAAGCAGAACTTGTCGCATGGGAAACCACTCTGCACCACAGCGGGAATAAGGGCTGTAGCACCGGGGAGTGTCACCACGTCGATGCCCTCCTCCACGCACTTGCGCACAAGCAGGAAGCCTGGGTCAGAGATACCTGGAGTGCCGGCATCCGACACCAATGCCACGTCACGCCCTGCGGCGATAGACTCCGCCACACGACCTACCGTAGCATGCTCGTTGAACTTATGGTGCGAGTACATTGGCTTCTCGATACCGAGATGACGCAACAGGTGCGATGTTGTGCGAGTATCCTCGGCGAGGATAAAGTCTACGTCACGCAGTATGTTGATGGCTCTTAGGGTGATATCCTCGAGGTTGCCAATAGGCGTAGGTACTACATATAGCTTTGCCATGGTTGTCTACGGTTTAAGATAGTTTACGCTCGATAAGCTCCACAAGCATCTTTGCGCCCTCCGAGTCGGGATTCCAATGGAAGTTCTCGACAATGTATATCATGCACTCATCCAAGTCCTCAAAGCGGTTAAGGGCATCTATCGTACGCTCGTACAACGCCACATCGCCCGCAAAGAGGTCACGCAGTAGCAGAAACTTATCATTCACGCCTATGGCCTTGCGTAGGTCAGTTATCTTGTTCATCGGAGCTATAGGCTCGTTGTCGGCGGTGTTTACATCGCCCACTACCTTCACACCGCTACCCAACACATCGCCTAAGCGCTGCGATGCTGGAGCATCGGCCACTATAGGTTGAGCCGTATGGTGGCTTACGGGTATTGCGCACTTAGGAGCGGTGGTTTGAGGCATAGGTGGTGGTGATGATGGTGTTGGCGAGCTACTTGCCGACGCACCATAGAGCGAGATAATCTTACGTCCCGATCGCTTGCGTACAGGGATATCCTCGATTGAGAATAGCCCACCGCCACTTGCAGGCTTAGATGCTGGAGCTGGCTCTGGCGTACGCTGAGGCGCAGGACCCTCATCATTAATAATACTAACAATATCTTCATCTTCATCAATATCATCAATATCGAAGGCATCATCAAAGTCTGCTACAGGGTCGGCGGTATGTATCGACTCCACCTTTGGTTCCACCTTAGGCTTAGGAGCGGGTTGTGGCGCAGACTGTGGCTGAGGAGTCTCAACCCTTGTTGTAGGTTGCTCCTTAGCGGGTGCTGCAACCACCCTACCCTCATCGACATTGAGCAGAGCGTCATAAATTTCACGTAGCTCATCAAGAGCCAAATCACGCTCGATGCGTGGTATGTTGCCATGCTGCTTCCAACGGCTCACAAGTGCCGAGAGGCGCAATACTCTATCCTCAATGTGCTTAATCATACTTTACGACCAATATTGATATGTATATATAACGTATCAAAGGTACGTAAAAAATGTGTAAACCGCAAAATATTATAAACAAAAAACTGATTAAACCGCCACGCCAATCGTTGGGTTGGGGGAGGATTCTCGGAGAGGAGGCAGAGAGGAGCAGAGAGGAGCGGATGTAGGGAGTAGTTTAAGGAGTTTAAGG
>JAZNQJ010000021.1:0-5654 GCA_045590115.1 Alistipes sp.
TGAGCGCGACATCATCCGCTACTTCTTCGGCATCGGTTGCTCGGAGATGACACTCGAGGAGATTGGCGAGACATTCGACCTTACACGTGAGCGTGTGCGTCAGATTAAGGAGAAGGCTATCCGCAAACTCCGTCAGTCATCACGCAGCACACTGCTTAAGTCATATCTTGGATAACACAAGATTACACACTAAAAGAGAGCCGAGTGCAAAAACTCGGCTCTCTTTTAGTGTGTGAACACCTTACCATGCTGCCGTTCTCGATGCTCATAGGCCTCACGAGAGAGCGTCGGATGCTTGAGCTTGTCAAGCTCCGCAACGGCGGTCTCAATATCCTTGAGCAGCATGTCAGCCATATCTCGTGACATGCCCTGGCGCACAACGATACGCATGACTATCATATCATCAATATCCTTAGGCATAGAGTAGGCAGGCACCATCCAGCCACTCTGCTGCAGCTTATCCTGCAGGTCATACAGGGTCCACTTAGCCTTGCGCTCATACTCCTTGCTCAGGCTCCACACAAACAGCGGGTTGACAACCTCATCGGAGTAGTTCTCGAAGCACTCCATCTTGCCGATATGCTCGTGGCAGTAGCGGGCAATATCCATCGAGTTGCGCTGAATATCACGATAGCCCTCCCAGCCAAGACGTATAAAGTTGTAGTATTGACCCAATATCTGCGCCGCAGGACGTGAGAAGTTAAGACCAACTTGAGTAACCTCTGCACCGAGGTAGTTTACCGAGAAGGACATCTCCTCAGGCAGATAGCTGCGATCACGCCATACCACCCAGCCAAGACCAGGGTATACCAATCCGAACTTATGTCCCGACGTAGATATCGACTTTACCCACTTAAGCCTGAAGTCCCACTTCCACTCGGGATTAACAAACGGCAGTATAAAGCCTCCCGAGGCGGCATCCACATGGATAGGAATGTCGTAGCCCGTCATCTTGTTGTAGGCATCAAGTTCGTGATCAAGTGTGGCAATATCATCGTTGAGGCCTGTCCACGTAACACCCGCAATAGGCACAATACATATCGTATTCTCATCGCAGTGCTTGAGCGCCTCACGTGCCGAGAGCGTGCGGTTCTCGTTGGTTAGTGGCACCTGGCGAAGCTCTATCTGCCATAGCTGGCAGAACTTCTCCCACACCACCTGCATACCGGCACTCATCACAAGGTTAGGCTTGTCGTAGCTCTTACCCTCATCAATACGACGCTTACGCCAACGCAGCCATGCTGCCACGCCACCGAGCATACAAGCCTCCGAAGAGCCAATGCCCACAGCACCCGTCTTTGACTCACCCTCCTCGGGACTATTCCAGAGATTGGCAATGATGTTGATACAGCGACTAGCAATCACCGCCACACGAGGATACTCCGTCTGGTCGATATAGTTCATCGCTATCGACTCGTTCATAAGGCGTGTTGCATAGTCATCCATATATGTGGTCACGAATGTTGCGAGGTTAAGACGTGGCTGCGTCTGGGCATATGTCTCATCCTTGACCATGCGGTAGGCAATCTCGGGCATTGTAGGATGCTCCGGAATTACAGATGTTGGCGCAGGATGTATCATCTCCTGCGAGCCATAGACTGCGGTTGTAGCAGTCGAAAGTTTTGTGTTACTCATAAGCTCAAAGTTTTAAGTGTTGCTTGGAGCTATGACACATATCGTGCCACTTGATTGGGTATAATTTGGGGTGATATGAACTATTTTTTATGTTTTTGTTATTTTTTTTTGCAAAATAATTTGGCGTAACAAAAATTTTGCATATCTTTGCACCCGCAAACGAGTACGGGATGTAGCGCAGTCCGGTTAGCGCACCTGCTTTGGGAGCAGGGGGTCCCAGGTTCGAATCCTGGTATCCCGACCACGAAGGTGGAGGTGACTAAAAAGTTAATTAGTCACCTCCGTTTTGTTATTAGGTTGAATAAAAAGATGTAGTTTTAGGCCTGCGAAGCCCGAAAAAGCGGAGTTTACTAAGCGTAAATGAGCATTTTGAGGGCGAGCATAACGACAAAATACACTTTTTATTCAGCCTCTTTTTTTTTGTTTTACGGCATATGGTCAAGGTGCAGGAGGAGGAGCTGGAAACAATTTGTTGTCAGAAGGGTGCCGAGTGCTACACTCGGCAAAAATGCCACCGATGGGTAGTACACTATCGTACGTCCCATTGGTGGCATTTTTTTTGTTAGGGGCCACAATCGCCCCTTATCACAATAAATTACTTGGCGTAAGAGACCGAACGAGTCTCACGTATCACAGTAATCTTAACCTGACCTGGGTAGGTCATCTCATCCTGAATCTTCTTAGCTATATCGTGTGATAGTGCCTCCGACTCCTGGTCTGAGAGCTTGTCGGCACCCACGATTACACGAAGCTCACGACCCGCCTGGATGGCGTAGGTCTTAACAACACCTGGGTATGAGAGTGCGATACCCTCCATCTCCTTAAGGCGCTTGATATATGACTCAACAACCTCGCGACGTGCGCCTGGACGTGCGCCAGAGATAGCATCACACACCTGAATGATAGGAGCGATGAGCGATGTCATCTCAGCCTCATCGTGGTGCGCACCGATAGCGTTACATACATCTGGCTTCTCCTTATACTTCTCAGCAAGCTTCATACCGATAATTGCGTGTGGCAATTCTGGCTCATCATCAGGCACCTTACCGATATCGTGCAACAGACCGGCACGACGTGCTGCCTTAGGGTTTAGGCCAAGCTCTGCAGCCATGATACCTGCAAGGTTAGCAGTCTCACGAGCATGCTGCAAGAGGTTCTGACCATATGACGAGCGATACTTCATCTTACCGATAAGACGTATAAGCTCGGGGTGTAGGCCATGAATACCAAGGTCAATGGTGGTACGCTTACCTACCTCAACGATCTCCTCCTCAATCTGCTTCTTAACCTTAGCCACAACCTCCTCGATACGTGCTGGGTGGATACGGCCATCGGTAACAAGCTGGTGAAGGGCGAGGCGAGCAATCTCACGACGTACAGGGTCAAAGCCTGAGAGGATGATAGCCTCAGGGGTGTCGTCAACAATAATCTCGATGCCTGTAGCTGCCTCCAAAGCACGAATGTTGCGACCCTCACGACCGATGATACGACCCTTGACCTCATCTGACTCGATATTGAACACTGTTACAGCATTCTCTATAGCTGTCTCGGTGGCTACCCTCTGGATAGATGCTACCACGATACGCTTAGCCTCCTTTGTTGCCGATAGCTTGGCCTCCTCGATTGTCTCTGCCACGAACGCTGCAGCCTCAGCCTTAGCCTCGTTCTTCATATTCTCGATGAGGATGTTCTTAGCCTCCTCAGAGCTAAGACCTGAAATCTGCTCGAGGCGTAGGTTCTGCTCCTTGATTACTGCTGCAAGCTCCTCCTTGCGTGTCTCCACGCTCTGCATCTGAGTCTCCAACTGCTCCTTACGGCGGTCAAACTCCTGCGACTTCTTGTCAAGCTCACGCTCCTTGTGCTGAAGGTTAGCCTCAGTCTGCTTAGCACGCTGCTCGCTCTGCTGTAGCTTCTGGTTGCGCTCGTTGACCTGACGGTCATGGTCGCTCTTCAGCTGGATGAACTTCTCCTTAGCCTGCAGCATCTTCTCCTTCTTTATCATTTCGCCGTCAGCCTCCGCCTTTGCGACTATGGCCTTAGCACGTGATTTAGCACCGAAGTAGGCAGCCACAGCTCCCACGATAGCACCAACCACTATGCCGACGATTATCATAGATGTACTCATAAGATAATTTAATGTTAATTAAGTAGTTATATATTATTAAAGTGTTTCGTATATAATAAAAAATCCGCAGAGACTCCTTAACTTGTTTGACGAATCCGCAGATAAGTCATAGGTGGGGCTCCGAGGCACGCAACAGTCCACTGGTGGCACTTACGCACCACACCCGAGGGTTGAGGCCTTGTTTTGTAACTTCACTCGAGAGTTGTCCCAATGTTATATAAATTGTACAGTTCGCAAAGCTTTTAAGGAATCTATGCGGGATAGATCTTTATATTTAAAGAACGCTGATACTCTTTTTTTGTTAGGCAAGTATCTGCCTACGACTACCTATACAACCCTATGGCGGCAACTTTTGTCACAGTCATATATTGAGTCTCAAAGCCCAACATTGTTCCGAAGTAGGCTCACTCCATGCAACACAAAAACCGAGCCGAAAGAGGTTATCGACCCAAGTAGTTGCGCATCAGTGTCTCGATGGAGATAAGTTCCTCGATATCCTCGTCGCCGAGCGATGATGACTGCTCTGTTGTAAGTGCCAATATCGAGTAGCGCAGGGCAGCCATAGAGATTCGATCCTGAATATCGAACTTAGCAATCTTCGTATACTCAGTGATCTTATCATTGAGTCGTCGTGCTGCCTCGCGGTATAGCTCCTCGTTTGCCGCATCAATGGTCATAGGATAGCTACGACCTGCTATCGATAGGTTTATCTTAACTTTTCCCTCTGCCATGTTGCGTTATCGGTTTTCTTGTTCGTACTTCACTGCTGCAATGCACTTGTCCACCTCCCGCAATAGGCTATTGACACGTGCTTTTGCTCGCTCCACACTACCATCGCTACCACCACGCATCACCTCTACCAGCTCAAGGCTCTTGAGACGAGTATCCTGCTCACGCAGTTTCTCCTCGAGGCGGTGCTTGTCGGCAAGGAGTTTATCACGCTCCTTAATCAACGCACGACACTCATCAGCCACCTTCTTATGGCTGGCGATGAGTCGCTCTACCTCACCACGTAGGCGTTTGATAACATCTTTAGGTGTCATACGATGGTATTATTAAATGTTTACTCCCCCAAAGATAGGCATTTTTTGATTAATACCAAAATCTTTTAGGCAAAAAAAACTAAATCTATGCTCAGCTACGCCAATGTTGCATATAGGTCGTAATCCTCGCAATCTGTTATTGTCACATTGTAGAAACGACCACGATAGAGGCGTTTGCCACAACTCTCCACGATAATCTCCTGATCAACCTCTGGCGAGTCATACTCCGAGCGAGCAATGTAAAAATCGCCCTCACGACGGTCAATAATAACACGCATTGTCTGACCCACACGACGTGCGTTGTTCTGCAGCGACACACGCTCTTGCAGACGCATAATACGGTCTACACGCTCATGCTTAACCTGCTCTGGCACAACATCCTTAAGGCGTGTGGCAGAGTATGTTCCCTCCTCCTCTGAGTAGGCAAATACTCCGAGACGGTCAAACTTGGTGTCACGCACAAACTCCATAAGCTCGGCAAAGTCCTCCTCGCTCTCGCCAGGGTAGCCTACAAGAAGTGTTGTGCGAAGAGCAATATCAGGGATAGCCTTACGGAGCTTTGTGATGAGAGCAAGCGCCTCTGCCTTAGTATGGCGACGTTTCATTGCCGAGAGCTGATTGTCCGAGATATGCTGAAATGGGATGTCGAGATAGCGACAAATCTTCTTCTGACGTGCCATAACCTCGATAACCTCATCAGGGAAGTCAGTAGGATAGGCGTAGTGTAGGCGTATCCACTCGAGCTTCTCGATAGCACATAGACGCTCGAGCAACTCGCCGAGCTTGCGCTCGCCGTAGATATCCACGCCATAGTAGGTGGTATCCTGAGCTATGACCATAATCTCACGCAC
>JAZNQJ010000022.1:0-5311 GCA_045590115.1 Alistipes sp.
CGCTCGGTGCAGACAACCTCGTTGTCGATGCGCCACTCAAATGTTGCACTCTCGGCATTACGATACTCGGGTGCAAGGCGAATCTCCTCGCCAACTCTTACGCTATATACACCATCGCCCTCGAGGATAATCTCAGGGAGGGGCTGGGTGGTTATCACCTCGTCGCGGTTACACGACGAGGCAATGACCATCACCACACTTAAAAACAAAAATCTAAATACTTTCATATATCTGTTTGAGGCATTTCGCAGCCTCCTAAAAACCACTATTCCCAGCGCACTGCTACGTCATCATATGCGAAGTATGCGGGGCAGTTCATGCCGTAGCTTCCAATCTGATCCTCAGATGCCGAGAAGTTAAAGGCGATCTTAACTACCTTGCCAAGTGATGATAAATCCCACTTTGTCCACTCGGTAACCAACTCTCCATTCTCGCATAGCGCAAACTCTACAGAGCCTGTCTGCTCGTCATTAGCATTGTAGCCATATGCCACAATCTTAATGTAGGTCGTTTCGCCTGCAGGGCTATTGAAGCCATCGCCATAGGTTAGCGAGTTAAGCACGTAGCAGGTGTTTGTAACGTACATATGGTCAATTATACGCTCCACGCCATCGGCAAACTCCAATGTCTGCAACGAGCTGTCGTAAATCTGCGAGTTGTAAAAGTCGCTATAGCCGTTGTGTACTGCAAAGTTTGCTGAGCCGTTGTGACCACCTATCGGGTTAGCCATCTGTAGCTCATACCAGCCATTGTGTCCCTCAGGTAGAGTGGCGTAGTCCTCGATAACATAGTTTGATACCACGTGACCACCACCCCAATAAGGCGTTGTAAATGAGTGGTATAGCCCGGTGTTACCCTCATCATACCAATAGTAGACATCCGTAGCATAGTCGGTATAAGTCAATGAGCCACCATACTGCATGTCATCTATGAGGTCGCTCCAGGTGTTAATCTCAGCACCGCCATAGAGTGTGTAACCCGTAAACTGAGCATCGGTATCCTCGAACGATAGTGTGCGTAGGGTGTAGGTCTCGCCCTCATTCTCGTTACCTCCCTCGCTGCCAGCCTTTGGTAGGCGGACTACTCGGCCATCGGTAAGTGTGATGATTACCTCCGAGTCGGTCTCCTCTACTGACTCAAACAGCGAGTCACCATCCTTGCCGTCAGCACCATCCTTGCCGTCAGCGCCATCTTTACCATTCTCACCATCCTTGCCGTCAGCGCCATCTTTGCCATTCTCACCATCCTTGCCGTCAGCGCCATCTTTGCCATTCTCACCATCCTTACCATCAGCACCATTGCGAATGGTTACCTTCGAGCCATCGCTGAACGTGAGTATCACACCCTCATCGGTAGTCTCGGTCGAGATGATTACCTTGCCACCGCTGAGTGCATCCATCAAGGCTGTGAGGGTCTCGATGTCACTGCGATTCTGGTCAATCTCGCTCTTCAACTCATCCATTCTGTCCCAGATAGCTCCATCATCATACGAGCAACCTGTGACGCTCATAAGCATAGCTACTACGCTTAGAGCCAAGTACATAAACTTTCTCATAATCGTTTTGTTAAAAGGTCATTCTCCGTAAACTTTAACATAACGATAATGTGACTGTGGCTCTGAGAGCTAATTTAGCCATGGTGCTAAACTTATACTCCGAAAGTGCGGAACCTAAAATGTCATTACCTGAAAAAATCAAGTCGTTAGACCAGCCCATTCGCCGCAGGCACAATCTCGTTATACTCGCTTTGGCAGGTCTTCTGACTCATCTCCTTTCTGCGAAGCCTTCCCAGCCGGTGTCGACCAGTGGCTAAATGATGTCGCAGACTCATTTGAGAATTACAGCAGCGGGAACTGTTCGGGATTTTCACCCGATTCCCTTTTAATCTCTTGTGGCGCTTGCAGCACCATGAGAACCAATGCTGGTGCAAATATAAGAAAAAAATATGCAACTTGACGTGCAAGTCGCATATTTTTTTTGATACCTTATATAAAAAGGGGTCAGGGATTACTTCTGATCCTCAGTAGGTTTCTTGCTACGGTCGTAGACAAAGCGGCGAATCTTCTTCGTTGGGGTCTTCTCAAACTCGCCCTCGTTGTCCACCACCTTTGAGATCTTTGAGAAGCGGTTGACCTTAGAGTTTACATACTCCAAGACATCACGCTTGATCTCCTCCATCTTAAGGCTAAGCTGCTCCTTGTTTACAGCCACCTTGTGCTTAAACTCATCGTAAGCCTCCTCAAGAGCTGAGGTGTCGAAGTGTACCAAGGCGATGAGCTTGCCATCCTCCTCCGTAACTACTGACTCGGCAACAAAGCGGTTAGAGTTAAGCACCTCCTCGATATCCTCGGGGTAGATGTTTTCGCCCGAAGGGCCTACAATCATATTCTTGAGACGACCCTTGATATATATCCAGCCATCCTCTGTGATTGCACCAAGGTCGCCGGTTCGGAACCATCCATCCTCGGTAAATACAGCCTTTGTAGCCTCCTCATTCTTGTAGTAGCCACGCATGCAACATGGTGTGAGCGTTACGATCTCGCCCTGGCCGGTCTCGGGATTTACATCGTCAAGACGTATCTTCACATCGGGGAGCGATGGGCCTGTAGAGCCTACACGTACCATATTGCCCACAGCACCTGCGATGAGTGGAGCTGTCTCGGTAAGGCCGTAGCCGATACCGTATGGGAAGCCGGCATCCAAGAGGAACTGCTCGGCAGCAGGGTCGAACTTAGCACCGCCAATAGCGAAAAGACGCATACGGCCACCAAAGAGCTTCTTAAGCTGCTTGCCCGCCACCTTGTGGAGTAGCTTCTGCGACCAACGCCAGCCGTATAGCTTGCGTGTTATGGCACGCTTCTCGAAGGTTGGAAGCACCTTGCCACGATAGATCTTCTCCATGATCAGAGGCACTGACGCAATTACTGTAGGGCGCACAGCGGCCAATGCTGGCATGAGTGCCGATGCGGTAGGTGGTCTGTCGAGGTAGTGGATGTGTGCGCCACGAGCAAATGGGTATATCATGCCCAATGTACACTCGTAGGTATGTGCCAATGGCAGGATAGAGAGCAGCACGTCGTTCTCGTTGTAGTCGAATAGTGGCGACACGATTGTTGTCTGCGCTGCAATGTTGTAGTGGGTGAGCATCACGCCCTTAGGCTTTGATGTGGTGCCTGAGGTGTAGATGATTACTGCGAGGTCATTGGGCTTGGGAATCTGCTTCTCGGCACGCTCCTCTACTCGCTGGCTGATGACGTTGAGACCCTTGGTACGGATCACGATGTTCATTCGCTCAACGGTAGATTTCGAGAGCTTTGTGTAGAGTTTGTCGGATACCAAAATAGCCTTAGCCTCAGAGTGTTCGATGATTAGGTCGAGTTCTTCGCCTGTGAAGTCTGGGAGGATAGGTACAGCAATCATGCCTGCTGTTGTCACCGCAAAGTACGACACGCCCCAGTTGGGCATGCTGCTACTTAGGATTGCCACCTTGTCGCCAGCGCCAACGCCAGCATCGAGGAGCAAGTCCTGCACCTTATCGATGCGCTCACCAACCTCTTCGTAAGTCACATCCTCGCCACCAATCATAGAGAAAGCAATGCGCTTTGAGAACTTCTCGACGCTATGCTTTACTATCTCATAGAGAGTGTTAAATGTCATAGTTGTGTCTTATTTTCTGTTGTGTGATACAAAAATCGGGTGCAAGTTACCAATAATTTATTAAAATTTGTTAATTTTGCTACAAAATATTTTCACATGATTAGTCGAAATGTTATCATAAACGCTGCTCACGAGGTCGGTTTCGACCTTGTCGGGGTGGTGCGTGCCGAGCCTTTGGTGGAGGAGCGTAACCGCTTTAGGGAGTGGTTGTTAGGTGGTAATGCATCGACTCTAAATTACCTCGAACGTAACATCGAAAAACGCTTCGATGCGGGGCTGTTGGTCGAGGGTTCTTTGAGTGTGATAATTTGTGCTGTTTCGTACCTATCGCCCTACGCAAAGGCGGGTTTTTCGACCAGTGGGACAAAGATTGCGTCGTATGCACTTAATCGTGACTACCATATTACTATCAAGGAGATGCTCGCCGACCTTGCCGAGCGACTTAAGGAGTATGCGCCACAGTTGCGCTTTAGGTGCTTTACCGATTCTGCACCCTTGGCCGAGAAATCCTATGCCCGACGTGCTGGTCTTGGGTGGATTGGGCGTAACTCGCTCCTTGTAAATCCTAAGTTTGGCTCAATGATGCATCTTGGTGAGCTTGTTATTGACGAGCTTGTCGATGAGTATGATACGCCTATGGAGGGTGTGGGGTGTGGTAGCTGTAGGGCATGTGTTGATAGCTGTCCAAATGGCGCAATTCGTGATGATAGAACTATAGATACACGCCGCTGCATATCGTGTCGTACTATTGAACGTGAGGATGAAAGTAGTGTCCCGCTTCATGGCTGGATCTTTGGTTGCGATGCTTGCCAAGTGGTCTGCCCATTCAACCAACATGCACCTCTGCATACCAATCCTAAGTTTGACCCTATCATTGCCCCAGAATGGCTTACTGCTGAGAGCCTTGCGCTGATGACCGATGAGGAGTTTCAGGCTCTTGCTGGCGACACTCCTATGACTCGTGCCGGACGTGATCGCCTCCGCCGTAATGCCGAGCAGTGAGTCTGGCCTTTACTGCCCGAGTGGCGTTTAAGGGGAGTTTAAGGGTAGCTCGCACCTGCGGTGCTAAAGGGGAGTAGAAGGGTAGCTCGCAAGCTGAACGCTTGCTAAAGGGGGTAGTTGGCTGCAACCATCTATTGTCTCAATGGTCTTAAATTTTTTAGGACTATGAGGACCATTAGGACCACTACGATGTCGGGTATCACCGTAGTTTCGGCTGCAACCATCTATTGTCTCAATGGTCTTAAATTTTTCTTATTGTCAGCAATAGAAAAAGCGCTCGGCCGAAGCCGAGCGCAAATAACATGGTTAGGATAATCCTTTTAATTACTGAACATTGTGCTGATTACCGCAAAGAGGACAAGTATACTCATCAGGATAGTTAACAGTTACGCCATCAACCTCACGAAGACCCTTAACAGCAATCTGATCGCCGCCAATCAACTGATCGAATGGGATGCAATTGTAGTGGTTAGCAGTACACTGAGTGTGGTCGAAGTCCTCAGGAAGACCGTCATAAGCGTAGCCAGGCTCAATACGCATACCACGACCATTGTTATGTCGTGGAGTAGGCGCGCAGTAGTGGTAGGGGAGGGGAGTGCCATAGTTTACAACTACGTTGTTGAACGAGAAGTTATACTGTGACAAGTCTGGGT
>JAZNQJ010000023.1:0-6578 GCA_045590115.1 Alistipes sp.
ACAAGCAGTCGGGCAATTGTCGTCGACCTCTCAATTCATTTGGTATTACTGTTTTTAATTGATATTAGCGGCTCTTTGGGCCGCTTGTTTTTTATAATATGGGCAACTGCAGAACAATCATCAAAAATGGCTCGATCATAGGAGCCGGAAAGTGTGATATAGCCATCATCGACGGCTACATCGCCGAAGTCGCTAAGAGTATTGAGCCTAAGGGCGATGATACTATAATAGATGCCGAGGGCCTGGTTGTAGCACCAGCATTTGTCGATGTCCACGTACACCTCCGAGAGCCAGGCTTTGGCTACAAGGAGCGCATAGCCACAGGAACGGCAGCAGCAGCACGTGGCGGCTACACAACAGTATGCCCTATGCCAAACCTAAACCCCGTACCCGACAGCATCGAAAACCTCAAGGTAGAGCAGGATATCATCGATCGTGATGCCAAGATTGAGGTACTACCCTACGCTGCAATTACCCTCGGTCGCAAGGGCGAGGAGCTTGTTGACATCGCATCGTTGCACGACAAGGTATGTGCCTTCTCGGACGACGGCAGCGGCGTCCAGGTTGATGGCATGATGGAGAGAGCAATGCGTGAGGCGGTAAAGTACGACTCGCTGATTGCTGCCCACTGCGAGGTGGAGGAGCTACTCAAGGGTGGCTACATCCACGATGGCGAGTATGCCCGTCAGCATGGTCATAAGGGCATATGCTCTGAGAGTGAGTGGGAGCAGGTGCGTCGTGACATAGAGATTGCCGAGCGTGTAGGTTGCCGCTACCACGTGTGCCACATCTCAACAAAGGAGACCGTAGAGCTTATACGTCAGGCCAAGGCACGTGGCGTGAAGGTAACATGCGAGACAGGCCCACACTACTTGATATTCACCGACATGGATCTTGAGGAGGATGCACGTTGGAAGATGAACCCGCCACTACGCTCAGCCGAGGATCGTGCAGCACTCATCGAGGGCATTGTGGATGGCACCATCGACATGATTGCCACCGACCATGCTCCACACAGCCTCGAGGAGAAGTCAAAGGGTTTGAAGGATAGCGCCATGGGTATCGTAGGTCTTGAGACCGCCTTTGCGGCACTCAATACCCACTTAGTGAACAAGGGCATTATCACCCTTGAGCGCCTCATCGAGCTTATGAGCATCAACCCTCGTAAGGTATTCCGCATCGAGGGAGGCATCAACCCTGGCCAGCGTGCCGACATTGTACTTCTCGACCTTAACAAGGAGTGGACGGTAGACAGCAGCAAGTTCTACTCACAAGGCAAAGTAACGATGTTTGACGGCCGAGAGCTTAAGGGTGACATCCGCATGACCATTCATCGTGGCAACATAGTGTACGAAGATAACAACAAATAATATAAAAAACAAACGAGTAAATGAGACCTTTTACCAAGAAACTTGTACTTGAGAACGGCAAGGAGTTTCCAGGCTATGGATTCGGCTCGAACCGTACTACGGTATGCGAGATTGTGTTCAACACCTCAATGGTGGGCTACCAGGAGATTATTTCCGACCCAACGTACACCGACCAGATTGTAGTGATGACCTACCCACTAATGGGCAACTACGGCTTTATGGATGAGGACTTTGAGAGCAAGTTCCCAACAATGGGCGGCATGGTTGTTCGTGAGCTATGTGAGGCACCAAGCAACTTCCGCTACACAAAGACCATGAACGAGACCTTCGAGGAGCTTGATATCCCAGCAATTTACGGTGTCGACACCCGAATGATCACACGCATTATCCGCAACGAGGGTACGCAGAAGGCTGTAATCGTGGATATCAACACCTCACTTGAGGAGGCATTGGAGCTTATCCGCACAAGCGCACTTCAGCACAACCAGGTGGAGCGCATAAGCTGCAAGAAGCGCTGGTTCTCACGTACACCAAACCACAAGTGGGATGTTGTAGCCATCGACTGCGGTATCAAGTATAGCTTCATCCGCCAGCTCAACACCAAGGGTTGCAACGTTACAATCGTGCCTTTCGACTCTACTCCTGAGGAGATTATGGCATTCAACCCCGATGGCATCTTCATCTCTAACGGCCCTGGCGACCCTGCCGACGTGCCTGCAGTAGGCAAGGTTATAGAGACTCTACGAGGCAAGCTCCCAATCTTCGGCGTTGACCTTGGCCACCAGATTATCGGCATGGCCTATGGCGCAAAGAACGAGCGTCTGAAGTTTGGTCACCATGGTGCTAACCACCCTGTGAAGTGCCTTGAGAATGGCAAGCTTGAGATTGTATCACAGAACCACAACTTCGTGATTAACGAGGCTTCGTTGGAGGGTACTTCGCTCAGCGTAACACACCGCAACCTACTTGACAACACTATTGCTGGCATCGAGGCTACGCAGGACAACGTATTCTCGGTACAGTATCAGCCCGACTGCACGCCAGAGGCAAGCAACACATACCTTTTCGATAAATTCATTAAAATGATGGAGGACAAGAAAAATGCCTAAGAGAACAGATATAAAGAAAGTAATGGTAATCGGCTCTGGCCCTATCGTTATTGGCCAGGCTGCCGAGTTTGACTATGCCGGCACACAGGCATGTCTTGCACTTAAGGAGGAGGGTTATCAGGTTATCCTCGTAAACTCTAACCCTGCAACCATCATGACAGATACCCACATTGCCGACAAGGTATATATGGAGCCTCTGACACTCGAGTATGTAGCAAAGATTATCCGCTACGAGCGTCCTGACGCTATCGTGCCAGGCCTCGGTGGTCAGACAGGTCTTAACCTGGCAGTGCAGCTCGCCAAGAAGGGTATCTTGGAGGAGTGCGGCGTGGAGATTCTTGGTACATCGTTCACCTCTATCGAGGAGGCTGAGGATCGTGAGCTTTTCAAGAAGCTTTGCATGCGCATTGGCGAGCCTGTAATCCCTTCACGCATCACCAACTCTATTGAGGAGGGTGTTGAGGCGGCTAAGGAGATTGGCTATCCTGTAGTTCTACGTCCTGCATTTACGCTCGGCGGTACAGGTGGTGGCTTCGCAGACAACGAGGAGGAGCTTCGTGATGTTATGCGAAATGCTCTTGCACTATCTCCAATCCATCAGGTGCTTGTTGAGAAGAGCATCAAGGGTTACAAGGAGATTGAGTTCGAGGTTATGCGAGACAAGAACGATACGGCAATCGCCATCTGCTCGATGGAGAATGTTGACCCTGTAGGTATCCACACAGGCGACTCTATCGTTGTAGCACCAAGCCAGACACTCGCTGCCAAGGAGTACAACATGCTCCGCTCAAGCGCACTCAAGCTTATCCGCGCACTCAAGATTGAGGGTGGTTGCAACGTACAGTTTGCGCTCGACCCACTATCGTTCAAATACTTTATCATCGAGGTTAACCCACGAGTAAGCCGCTCATCGGCACTCGCATCAAAGGCAAGTGGCTACCCTATCGCACGTGTAACTGCAAAGGTTGCGGTGGGACTCACGCTCGATGAGATTCGCATTGCCAACACCCCTGCAAGCTTTGAGCCTACGCTCGACTACATCGTTACCAAGGTTGCTCGCTTCCCATTCGACAAGTTCAGCGACGCATCTAACGAGCTTGGCACACAGATGAAGGCTACAGGCGAGGTAATGTCCGTAGGTCGTACCTTTGAGGAGGGATTATTGAAGGCTGTACGCTCGCTTGAGACAGGCGTATGCCATATCTATCACAAGAAGTTCGACACAATGTCCGTAGAGGGCATCCTGGCATATATCCGCAAGGGTACTGACGACCGTATCTACGCCATCGCAGAGCTTATACGTCGTGGTGTAGACCTTCTTCACGTATATGACAACACCAAGATTGACCTATTCTTCCTCGAGAAGCTCAAGAACATTGTCGAGATGGAGAATGTGGTTAAGGCAAATGTGCGTGATGCTGAGACACTTAAGGATGCTAAGCGCATGGGCTTCAGCGATAAGTATATCGGCAAGCTCTGGGGCATGACCGAGTCGGAGGTATTCCTACTCCGCAAGGCAAACGGCATATTCCCTGTATACAAGATGATTGATACGTGCGCCGCAGAGTTCGACTCTAAGGTGCCATACCTCTACTCTACTTACGAGCAGGAGAACGAGTCTATCGTAACACCACGCCAGAAGATTGTTGTACTCGGCTCAGGCCCTATCCGTATCGGTCAGGGTGTGGAGTTCGACTACTCTACAGTACACGCCATCTGGGCTATTCGTGAGGCTGGCTACGAGGCTATCATCATCAACAACAACCCTGAGACAGTATCTACCGACTATACAACCAGCGACAAGCTATACTTCGAGCCTCTCACCGTAGAGGATGTTATGAACGTCATCGAGCTTGAGAAGCCTACAGGCGTAGTGGTGTCGTTAGGTGGTCAGACAGCCATTAACCTCGCCAAGCCTTTGGCAGACCTCGGCGTAGAGATTATCGGCACAGGCATCGAGGCTATCAACAATGCTGAGGACCGCAAGTGCTTCGAGGCTATCATGCGCAAGGCAGGTATCCCTCAGCCCGACGCTGAGGCTATCACCGACATTGAGCGTGGTGTGGCTGCTGCAGAGCGCATCGGTTACCCTGTATTGGTACGTCCAAGCTATGTGCTTGGTGGTCGTGCGATGCAGATTGTATCTAACGAGGAGGCCTTGCGCCACTACCTCAAGACCGCTGTGGAGGTCAACGAGGACCAGCCTGTATTGGTGGATAAGTACATCATGGGTAAGGAGCTTGAGGTGGACGCTATTTGCGACGGCAAGGATGTCTTCATCCCAGGTATCATGGAGCATGTTGAGCGTACAGGTATCCACTCTGGTGACTCAATCAGCGTATATCCAACATTCAGCGTAAGCCAGAAGGTTAAGGATACTATCATCGACTACACAATACGTCTTGGTAAGGAGATTGGCATCGTCGGTCTATACAACATTCAGTTTATCGCCGATGACCGAGATATGGTATACGTCATCGAGGTTAACCCACGCTCTTCTCGTACTGTACCATTCCTCTCAAAGGCAACAGGCATGCCTATGGCAAAGATTGCTACCAACGTGATGCTCGGCAAGAGCCTTAAGCAGCAGGGCGTTGACAAGGTCATTGCCGACGAGAAGAAACGCTGGTACGTAAAGACCCCAGCCTTCTCGTTTGCCAAGATTCGTGGTGTAGACTCTTACCTATCACCAGAGATGAAGTCTACGGGCGAGGCTATCGGCTACGACTCATCATTACGTCGTGCGTTGTACAAGTCGTTGCAATCGTCAGGCATGACTATCGCCAACTACGGTACAATCTTCCTCTCGATTGCCGATGCCGACAAGCCACGTGCCTTGCCTCTCATCCGCCGCTTCTATGAGCTTGGCTTCAACATCGAGGCTACAAGCGGTACTGCCAAGTATCTACGTGAGAATGGCATCCGCACACGCATGCTCAAGAAGCTCAGCGAGGGTTCAACTGAGATCTTCGACTCTATCCGCAAGGGACACGTAAACTATGTTATCAACACCATAGATATCAACCAGCATAGCGCACGCCTCGATGGCTACGACATCCGTCGTTGTGCCGTTGAGAACAACGTGACAATCTTCACCGCACTCGAGACCGTAAGCGTGCTTCTCGACGTATTGGAGGAGATTACGCTGGGTGTATCTACAATTGACGCTGAATAATGTATAAAAAGGATATATACACAGTTCTAAGTAACGAGCCTCTAACACCTGTGGTCTACCGCATGGTGTTGGAGGGCGATACTCAGTATGTAACCCGCTCAGGACAGTTTATCAACATTGAGCTTGAGGGTAAGTACCTACGTCGCCCAATATCGGTTTCGGACTACGACACTAAGACCATTACTATTATATATAAGGTAGTGGGTCGTGGCACCGAGCAGATGCGTGGCATGGTCGCTGGCCAGAAGCTCGACATACTCACAGGCCTTGGCAACGGCTTTTCGACCGAGAACGAGGCTCAGCTCCCACTGCTTGTGGGTGGTGGCGTGGGTGTTCCACCGCTCTACAACCTATGTAAGCGCCTGCTCTCGGAGGGTAAGCACCCTACGGTGGTGCTTGGCTTCAACACTCGTGAGGAGATATTCTACTATGATGAGTTCAAGGCACTCGGCGTGGATGTATACTGCTCTACAGCAGATGGTTCATTTGGCACACGTGGCTTCGTGACCGATGCTATCCGAGATAACGGCATCGAGTATGACTACCTCTACACCTGTGGCCCGCTGCCTATGCTCAAGGCGTTGTACGACAACACCTCGTGCGACGGTGAGTATAGCTTTGAGGAGCGCATGGGCTGTGGCTTTGGTGCTTGCATGGGATGTACCTGCAAGACAAAGTATGGCAATAAGCGCATATGCAAGGATGGTCCTGTACTAAAACGTGATGAGATTGTATGGTAAAGCACTTCGACACATCGGTTGAGCTTTGCGGCGTGAAGCTCAACAACCCCGTAATACCAGCATCGGGAACATTCGGCTTTGGTCGAGAGTTTGCCGACTTCTACAACCTTGACTGCCTCGGTGCTATATCATTCAAGGGTACTACACGTGATGCACGCTTTGGCAACCCCACACCACGTATTGC
>JAZNQJ010000024.1:0-10894 GCA_045590115.1 Alistipes sp.
GTAGGCTTTGGGGCTGGCGCAGGAGTGGTTGTCTCGGTGGCCTTCGTTGCATTTGCAGGTGTTGGTGCCTTAGGGTCGTGCTGCGAGAGACCCATAGGGCGCTGTCCTGACTGTGGCTGTGGGATGCGTGGCTTAGGCTGCTCAGGCGCTGTAGGGCGCATGGCAATGTTGCACGAACCCATCTTGGCACCATAGACAAGCAACGACACTGCAGTAGCATCTGCTGATGAGGTAACATGCTCAAGCATAGCCTCCTGCGTAAGGCCAAACTCTGGTGACATGATGCGAACATAGTTGTAGCCAAGCTCACGAGCGAATAGTTTCTCGATATCACGCAGCTGCGAACCACCACCCGTAAGGATTACTGATGGTGCAAAGTCTTTGCTGCAGTGTGCGTTCTTAATCTCGCAGCCCACCAGCTCGGCAATCTCCTTGAGGCGTGCCTCAATAGCGATAGCGAGGTTCTTGC
Source organism: Alistipes sp. (assembly GCA_045590115.1). GTDB lineage: Bacteria > Bacteroidota > Bacteroidia > Bacteroidales > Rikenellaceae > Alistipes. Next base: position 470 of record JAZNQJ010000024.1, read on the forward strand.
GCAAAACGCTCTTAGCAAGCACACGCTTGGGTGTCTGCTGGAATAGGATGACCTCATCGGTAGCAAGCTCGGCAATAGCTGAGCCATACTGAATCTTGAGATCCTCAATATAGTTAGATGGGATGGTCATCGAGCGGATATCGGCGTTCAGCGAGTTCGAGCCGATAGGAATCGATGCTGCATACTGAATCTTGCCATCGTTGATGACTACAACATCTGTGATGTCACCACCAAAGTCAATGATGATAGCACCATCCTGCTGGTCATCGGTATTGGCTACCGTATGATGCAGTGTGATGATGTTGGGGACAATCTTCTTAACCTTGATGCCGGAGCGCTGCAGGCATGTGCGCAGACGCTCGTACATTATCTTGTTGCAGAGGATAAATGTATATGTAGCCTCCAGCAAACGGCCAAATGAGCCTACGGGAACATCTGCTTTTTTGCCATCCACCTTGTAGATGAGGGGCTGTGCATCGATGATAATCTCGCTATCATCTGGAGGGGTTACGCTCTTCATGCGACGATTCATCTCGTCGATGTCGCGCTGAGTAATCTGGTTGCTGCCATTGTTCATCTCATCCTGCACATATACCATGTCGGCCACCGGCACACAGCGGATGAAGTCGCCCGAGATGCCAGCATAAGCATCCGAGATCTGAATACCGAGGTTCTGCTCAATCTTGTTCTTTGCCTTTGTGATGGCGCTGATGGCCAGCTCGATATTCTCGATATGACCAGCCTTGACACCTGTGATAGGCTCAGACACAATACCTCGGATGGTTACAAGGCCATCTTTCTCGACATTGCCCACAGCAATGACAACGTTGTTCGAGCCAACGTCTACTGCTACAATCTGTTTACCTTCCATACTCTATCTTTTTTATTTTTAACATCATACATATTGCGATGAGTCGTACTCCGGCACCTTGTGGCTATGGTGACTACTCATCAATCGGCGCTGCTGCGCAAGGCTATGTGGCCTTTTGGCAGACCACCTGACCATCGTAGCGCACGCTAATGCGGCTGTAGGCATCCCATCCTACATTGCTGAGTACCTCATCGTAGAAACGTCTTAGCGACTTGAGCTTTTGCTCAATGTTGTGTGTGTCGCCTAAGTCCACGATGAAAACTCCCGAGCGTGTTACGGCAGATAGTTGTATCTTGTCGCTACGATCATGTGCAACAATCTGCGTAAACTCGGCACTCCAGAACTTATCTGCCGATATGCACTCTACAACACTCAACAGTCGTTGGTAGTCCTCATAACGCTTGTTGAGTTGTTTGATACAATCGTGCAGTGTCTGCTGTCGGGATGTTAGTTGCTGTAGTTGGCGCTCTATCTGAGCATCCTTTTCAGCGTGTTTTCGTGCATAGCCCTCCTTGAATACCTTTAGCTCCTCCTCACGCTGTTTAAATCGGCTCTTAGACATCCAAAAGGGTTTGTTTATGGTGCTGTCGTTGACACGCTGTAGGTCGTTATCGTTGTCGTTACGATCCTTTATAAGTTTGTACTTGTCAAACTCATAGCCATCTATGCGTCGGCGCATAGCGCTCAGCGAGTCACTCAACAGTTCGGCGGCGTATCCCGAGAATACTCCATCGAAAACAAAAGTGTAGTTGCCCGTAACTATGGGTACATATGCCGTACATCCCTGTGTGGGCGCAAATATGTAACCATCCTTGGCGACATATCTGTCGTAGCCATCACATCTTATGCGTAGCATAGGCTCACGCTGGACAATGGTCATTTCGAGTCGGCCTTCGTGTGTCACGTAGGCGTTAGCGCTCTTTACGGCGCTGTGTTGTAGAGCCACATGCTCTAATTCGGCAAGGTCAACCTCGGCAATGGTGCGGCCGCTTGGGTGAATGCCATGCTTGTCTAACCAGGTACTCATCACCACCTCGTCGACAAGGCTGTTGTCGCCTTCACCCTCGATGTAGATATTGAACTCTGCTATCTGCTGTGTGCCTCGATGCTCCCTAATGCCATAGTCGGCAAAGAGGATTGCTGCGATGATTGCAGCAAACAGCAGGGCATATCCCATCACGACGGCTATCTTCTTTAACACTCCCACTACTCGACGTTGCACTTTTTACGAATAACCTCGGCTACAGCATTGCAGCACACGTCTATGTTTCCGGCACCAAACGTCACCACAACATCCGTAGACATTGTCTCGAGCCTTGCGGCAAGCTCCTCACGCTCCACCATGCTCCACTCTACGGTGAGCATGCGGCCAATCATCTCAGAGCATACACCCTCGATAGGCAGCTCACGTGCAGGGTATATCGGCACGAGTAGCACCTCATCGGCAAGCGATAGCGCCTCGGCAAACTCTGGCGCTAAATCTTGCGTGCGGGTGTAGAGATGGGGCTGGAATACTGCCAGGATGTTACGTCCCGGGAAGATTCCACGTAGCGACTCTATCGTGGCACGTAGCTCCTCAGGGTGGTGGGCATAGTCGTCTATGTAGACCTGCTTAGCAGTGTTTACATAGACCTCCATGCGACGCTTCACACCCTTAAAGCTTCCCAGCGCACGACGCACTGCCTCCTTGTCAAAGGGCTTATTCTCGGCCACAGCGGCGCACCATAGCATAGCCACGGCAGCCACCGAGTTCTCGATATGAACTTTGCCCAAGATGCCAAGCTCACAATCCTCGATGCGACCGTCGGGAAGCACCACATCGTAGATGTAGTGGCCGCCGTCGCTGAGGCGTATGTTCTCGGCGTGGAAGTCGCCACCCTGGTCGCACGAGTAGCGATAAAGCTTACGCTCCGAGCTGTCGAACTGTAGCTCTACGCCCTGCTTGAGGATGAGCGCTCCGCCCCTCTTAATTTGCGAGGCGAACTGCTCAAAGGCCTCCACTACAGCCTCCACCGTACCATAGATGTCGAGATGGTCGGCATCTACAGCGGTGATCACCGCAATGTCGGGGTGTAGACGCAGGAACGAGCGATCATACTCGTCGGCCTCGACAACAAGTCTGCGCCCCTCGCCCAACACAAGGTTGGAGCTGAAGTTACGAGATATGCCACCTAAGAAGGCGTTGCCCTCGTCAGCTGCCGAATGGTTGAGCCATGCGGCGAGTGTTGATGTGGTGGTCTTGCCATGAGTTCCGGCAACGGCCATCGTGAGCTTACCCTCCGATAGGATGCCGAGCATCTCGGAGCGTTTCTCAATCCTAAAACCACCCTCACGCAACCATGCCCACTCCTTGTGGTCGGCAGGTATGGCTGGTGTTAGCACCACCAACGTCTCCTCTGGCGAGCGCATACCCTCAGGTATTAGCTCAGGGTCATCCTCATAGTGTATCAAGGCACCCTCCTTCTCAAGCTCTCGAGTGAGTGGTGTTACTGTACGGTCGTAGCCCGCAACAGCATACCCTTCGTGGATGAAGTATCGGGCAATGGCACTCATGCCGATACCTCCGATACCGAGAAAGTAAATGTTCTTAAGTACCTTCATACTCTATAGAGTTGCGTTAAGTTCTTTTTCTATCTCTGCAACTACTCGCTCTGCAGCATCGGCAATAGCTAAGCGTGCAATGTTCTCGCTGAGCAACTTCAGTCGCTGCTTGTCGGCAACAAGCTCCAAGGCGACGCTCATGCCTCGGCTCACCACCTCGCTATCACGTACTATCTCGGCAGCACCCTTCTCCACAAGCGCCATGGCGTTCTTTGTCTGGTGATCCTCCGAGACATTTGGCGATGGCACAAATATCGTAGGCTTAGCCACCAGGCAAAGCTCCGATACGGTACAAGCGCCACTACGTGATATTACCACGTCTGCAGCAGCATATGCATAGTCCATGCGGTCGATGAATGCACCCTGCCAGATATTTTTTGTGGGATGCTCCGCAAAGAACTGTTTCATCTCTCGCTCATAGAATTTTCCTGTCTGCCAGATAACCTGCACAGGAGCCACGCCGTCGAGCGTACGTATCCATGCCTTCATCATCTCGTTCATGGTGCGTGTGCCGAGCGATCCGCCCACGACCATAACTACGGGTAGCTCTGCGTTGAAACCGTAGTAGGCGAGAGCCTCCTCACGATTGCTGCCATCTGCGCTAAAGCGGCCACGAAGTGGATTTCCGGTCATCACAATGCGGTCGGCGGGGAAGAAACGCTCCATCTTGTCGTACGATACGCAGATGCGCTTGGCACGCTTCGATAGTAGCTTGTTGGTCACGCCAGCATAGGAGTTTTGCTCCTGGATGATTGTTGGCACACCGAGGCGTTGTGCTGCCCAAAGTATTGGCGCTGAGGCGTAGCCACCAAAGCCCACAACGATATCAGCCTTGAACTCACGCACGATGCGCTTGGCACGACGTATGCTCTTCAGCACTCGGTAGGGTACTGTGATGTTGTTGGCGATGTTCTCAAGGTTTAGTTTGCGCTGTAGTCCCGCTACGGGGAGTCCCTCAATGCGGTAGCCAAGTGCGGGGATCTTCTCCATCTCCATCTTGCCCTCGGCACCCACGAAGAGCAGCTCTACATCGTCACCATATTTGCGCTTTAGTGCCTCTGCTACGGCAACAGCAGGATATATGTGTCCTCCGGTACCACCACCGGAAAGTATAATTCGCTTCATGTAAAGTATAGTTTTTGCTTTTGTTTAGGCAAAAAATAAAATCGCAATCCTTGCCTAATAGTGTGATACACAACATGTTAAGTATTTATCCTTTCGCATACGCCCACATGCGTGCAATTTCACCCTACAAATTTATAAACTTTCGGCCTAAAATACAAAACGAAAAAGAAAATTTTTTTAAGTCGAGTTATTGGTGGTTTTACCCGCCTTTTGTTAGGCGCAAAAAAATGGGGATGCCCGACGGACATCCCCATGCTTTTCGGAGGTGATCTGCTTACTTGAGCATTGCCTTTACCTCCTCAGCAACGGTCTTGCCGTTGTAGCCGAACTTCTCGTCAAGCACCTTGAATGGAGCCGAGTAGCCGAAGTGATCGAAGCCATGGATGAAGCCCTTGTCGCCAACCAAGCCTGCGAGGTTGATTGAGAGGCCTGAGGTCATACCGTAGCGTGGTAGGTTGCCAAGCACACTTGCTTGATACTCAGCACTCTGATCTCGGAACAAGCCCTCGCTTGGGATTGATACTACACGTGTTGCAATACCCTCCTGGGCGAGCAGCTCAGCACCCTCAACAAGGGTAGATACCTCCGAGCCGGTAGCAATCATCGTAACCTTTGCGTCGGGGTTCTCGAGGACAACATAACCGCCCTTCTCGGCACGCATAGCCTCCTGGCGACGTGACTGACCACCAAGTGCTGGGAGCGACTTGATGTTTTGGCGTGAGAGGATGAGTGCCACAGGGCGCTTCTCCTCCAAGGCCATCTTCCATGCTGCAACGGTCTCCTCAGAGTCGGCAGGGCGAAGAACGAGCATTGAGCGCTGGCCAGAGTGGTTGTGCAGATGCTCCATAAGGCGAATCTGTGCCTCATGCTCCACAGGCTCGTGGGTAGGGCCATCTTCACCTACTCGGAATGAGTCGTGAGTCCAGATGTAGATAACGTGCTTCTCCATGAGTGCCGAAAGACGTACTGCTGGCTTCATATAGTCCGAGAATACGAAGAATGTACCACATGCTGGGATAATACCGCCATGAAGTGCCATACCGTTCATCACGCATGCCATGGTAAGCTCAGCAACACCTGCCTGGAAGAAGTTGCCTGAGAAGTCTCCCTTGGTGAATGCCTTGGTCTTCTTAAGGAAGCCATCGGTCTTATCTGAGTTAGAGAGGTCGGCAGACGAAACTACCATATTCTCAACATGTTCTGCAAAGTATCCGAGCATTGTTGCCGATGCGGCACGTGTTGCCTGATCGGGCTTAAGCTCTATTGCCGAGTAGTCGATCTCTGGAAGCTTGCCTGAGTAGAAGTTATCCATCTTCTCAGCCAACGCAGGGTTCTCCTTACGCCATGCGGCCTCAACCTCAGCCATCTGCTTTGCCCAAGCACGAAGCTCCTCACGGCGAGCAGCATAAACTTGCTTAGACTCCTCGAATACTGCGAATGGCTCATCAGGGTTGCCGCCAAGGTTCTTAATGGTTGCTGCGATATCGGCGCCAGCAGCTGTAAGTGGCTGACCATGAGTAGATACCTGGTTCTCGAAGCTTGTGCTGTCGGCCTTACGTGCGCCGTAGCCCATGATGGTCTTACCGATGATGAGCGTAGGACGCTCGGTCTCGGCATTTGCAGCCTTAAGGGCAGCACGAATCTCATCGATTGATTGGCCATTTACGGTGATTACGTTCCAATTCCAAGCCTTATACTTCATCTCGATATCCTCGGTGTCCACCTCATCGCACTTAGTTGAGAGCTGGATGTTGTTCGAGTCGTAGTACATGATGAAGTTTGAGAGGCCAAGGTGACCAGCTACACGACCAACGCCCTGAGATATCTCCTCCTGAACAGCACCATCCGAGATAAAAGCATATGTCTTGTGTGCCATCCACTCGCCAAAACGAGCTACCATGAAACGCTCAGCGATAGCAGCACCAAGAGCCATAGCGTGACCCTGACCAAGAGGGCCTGAGGTGTTCTCCACACCACGCATAACATCTACCTCAGGGTGACCAGGGGTAACGCTTCCCCACTGACGCAATGACATCAAATCCTCAGTAGTGTAATTGCCTGCTAATGAGAGTACTGCATAGAGCATTGGCGACATATGACCGGGATCGAGGAATAGGCGATCACGATGTGGATATGCCATGTTGTCTGGGTCGTAGCGGAGGAACTCTGCGTAGAGTACATTGATAAAATCTGCACCACCCATCGCACCGCCAGGGTGACCCGACTTAGCTCGTTCTACCATCGAAGCAGCCAAGATACGGATGTTGTCGGCTGCACGCTGAAGTTTGTTATTCTGCATAGTGTTTAAGTTTTATTTATGTTTTTAGATATTTTTTACAAGTTGACCGTGTGGGTAAAATTTGGGTTAATCCTACAATCACACAAAGATACTAAAACTTTTCCACAAACTACTCTTTTTTCGTGAATTTATCTTAAAAAGGGCTTTTGTTACGGTTTTTGCCACTACCTGACACAATAATTCTCACGTGTGTGTATTAATATATAGGTATAAAAGTGAGGATTTTTGAAAAAAAATTGTAACTTTGTCCCAAATATATGTATACGTAATCAAAAACAATTATAATTATGTTTGCTATTGACAACTACAAATTCGCTGGTAAGCGTGCTATCATTCGTGTAGATTTTAATGTACCACTCAACTCTGAGGGTAAGGTGACCGACGACACTCGTATTCGTGCGGCAATCCCAACTATTAAGAAGGTGTTGGCTGAGGGTGGCTCAGTAATCCTTATGTCACACCTCGGTCGTCCTAAGAAGAACCCAGATCCTAAGTACTCGCTCGAGCAGATTGTCTATGCTATTGAGGAGCGTCTTGGCGTGAAAGTTATGTTCGCTGGCGACTGTATGGGTGAGCGTGCTGCACAGATGGCTGCAAACCTTAAGCCTGGCGAGGTTATGTTGCTCGAGAACTTGCGCTTCTACGCTGAGGAGGAGGGTAAGCCACGTGGCTTGGCTGAGGATGCCTCAGAGGAGGAGAAGAAGGAGGCTAAGAAGGCCGTTAAGGAGTCGCAGAAGCAGTTCGTTAAGCGTCTCGCTTCGTATGCCGACTGCTATATCAATGACGCGTTCGGTACTGCACACCGCGCACATGCCTCTACAGCCCTTATCGCTGACTACTTCCCTGAGGATAAGATGTTTGGCTACGTCATGGAGAACGAGCTTAAGGCTATCGACGGCGTTATGGAGAACCCTGAGCGCCCATTCTGCGCTATCATCGGTGGAAGCAAGGTATCTACAAAGATTACCATCATAGAGAAGCTCATGGAGAAGGTTGACTCTATCATCATCGGTGGCGGTATGACCTACACCTTCGCAGGTGCCGAGGGTGGCAAGGAGGGTAAGTCTATCTGCGAGCCTGACATGTTCCCAGTAGCTCTCGAGATTTTGAAGAAGGCTGAGGAGCGTGGCATCAAGATTCTTCGCTCGCCAGATGCCCTTATCTGCGACGACTTTGCCGAGACTGCAAATACTCAGGAGGCACCAGCAAACAATATCCCTGATGAGTGGGAGGGTGTCGACATCGCAACACAGGGTAAGGCTAAGTTTAGAGAGCATATCCTTGGTTGCAAGACCATCCTCTGGAATGGCCCTGTAGGCGTATTCGAGATTGACAAGTTCTCAACAGGCTCACGTGCTGTTGCCGAGGCTATCGCAGAGGCTACCGAGAAGAATGGCGCTTACTCGCTCATTGGCGGTGGCGACTCAGTAGCTTGTGTCAACAAGTTTGGCTTGGCCGATAAGGTGTCATACGTATCTACAGGTGGTGGCGCACTTCTCGAGTATATGGAGGGCAAGGAGCTTCCAGGCGTAGCTGCTATCCGCAAGTAGGCCTTAGCCACTATCCGGGAAACGAAATAAACCAAAACGAAATAAACAGAAGATGAAAAGACTAACTCTTATTATTGCAACTGCGCTTATGATGACTGCGTGTGCAAGTCAAACAACTGAGGGTGGCGACAAGAAGGTGCCTGCTATCAACAAGGCAAACTTCGACGAGACTGTCAACCTCAAGGAGAACTTCTATCAGTGGGCTACAGGTGGCTGGCAGAAGGCCAACCCACTGAAGCCTGAGTACTCTCGCTATGGCTCTTTCGATGTTCTTCGTGAGAACAACGAGATTCGTATCAACGAGCTTTTCGAGTCGATGACCAAGAGTAAGGCTGAGGCTGGTAGCGTTGAGCAGAAGATCTCTGACCTCTACAAGATGGGTCTTGATGAGGAGCGCCTTAATAAGGAGGGTGCTGAGCCTATTCGTGAGGCTCTCAACGAGATTATGGCTATCACCGAGCGTGAGCAGGTTATCGCCATGCTCTCAAAGCTCCACACCGATGGTGTTGGCGTATTCTTCGCATCATATCCTGCTGCCGACCTTGCAGATAGCAACATGACCATCCTTTACATGGAGCAGGGTGGCCTCGGCATGGGTAATCGTGATTACTATATCGATGAGAAGAATGCCGACAAGAAGGCTGCATACCGCACCTACCTTGAGAAGATCTTTACTTTGGCAGGTGTTGAGGGCGATGTTAAGAAGATGGTTGAGGATGTTGTAGCCCTCGAGGATCGTATCGCCCAGAAGCATTGGTCTAACGTAGAGTGCCGCGATATCGCTAAGGGCTATAACCCATTTACCTATGCCGACTTCAAGGCTAAGTTCCCTGGTGTAGAGTGGGATAGCTACTTTGCAGCCTTTGGCCTTAAGGATATCAACAAGCTCGTTGTGAGCCAGCCATCATCATTCACAAATATCCTCGAGGTGCTTAACTCGGCAGATGTTGAGGCTTTGCGTGCCTATGTTGCTGCTCACTATATCGACGCTGCTTCGGGCTACCTCAGCGAGGAGTTTGCCTTGGCATCGTTCGAGTTCTTCGGCAAGACAATGTCTGGTACTCAGGAGATTCGCCCACGTTGGAAGCGTGCCATGAGCGTGCCTAACTCAATCCTCTCGGAGGCTGTAGGTCAGATGTACGTTGCTAAGTACTTCCCTGAGAGCGAGAAGGCTCGTGTTGAGACTATGGTTGCTAACATCCAGAAGGCATTCTCTAAGCATATCGATGCTCTCGATTGGATGAGTGCCGACACCAAGGCTAAGGCTCAGGAGAAGCTCGCAGCATTCACCGTAAAGATTGGCTACCCTAACAAGTGGAAGGACTACTCATCGCTTACAGTAGACCCTGCAAAGACCTACTGGGCAAATGTTGTTGAGGCTAACCGCTGGTACACTGCCGACTCTATGTCAGAGGTGGGCAAGCCTGTAGATCGTGAGAAGTGGATGATGCCACCTCAGATGGTTAACGCATACTATATGCCTACAACCAACGAGATCTGCTTCCCTGCAGCTATCCTTCAGCCTCCATTCTACAACCCTAATGCTGACGATGCTGTAAACTATGGTGCTATCGGCGTTGTTATCGCTCATGAGATGACACACGGCTTCGATGACCAGGGCTCGCAGTTCGACAAGATGGGTAATATGAACGATTGGTGGACTAAGGAGGATCGTGCAGCCTTCGAGAAGAAGACTCAGGTGCTTGTAGATCAGTTCAATGCTATCGAGGTTCTTCCAGGCTTGAACGCTGATGGTAAGTTCTCTCTTGGCGAGAATATCGCTGACCAGGGTGGCTTGCGCCTCGCCTTCACAGGTCTTAAGGACTACGCTTGGGCTGAGGGTCGTCCCGAGGATATTGACGGCTTCACTGGCGAGCAGCGCTTCTACATCGGCTATGCTACCCTCTGGGCACAGAACATTACCGATCAGGAGAAGGAGCGCCTCACTAAGGTTGATGTGCACTCTCTCGGCATCAACC
>JAZNQJ010000025.1:0-15849 GCA_045590115.1 Alistipes sp.
TAGTCGGCGATGATATCCTCGACATTCTCCAATCCTAACGATATGCGTAGTAGGGTAGGTGTAATGCCTGCAGCACGCTTAGCCTCGTCCGATAGCTGCTTGTGTGTGGTAGATGCAGGGTGCGTAACCACCGATATAGAGTCGCCAATCATGGTCATGTTACCCGATAGCTTGAGGCTCTCAACAAAGCGTACGGTAGACTCCAAGTCGCCCTTAAGCTCAATGGTGAGGACTGCCGATGCGCCAAAACGATAGTACTTCTTGGCAAGCTCATGGCTGGGGTGATCCTCAAAACCTACGAAGCTGACACGCTCAACCTTAGGATGCTGGCGACAGAACTCTGCAAGCTTATATGTCGACTCCACCTCGTGCTTAACACGTAGCGATAGGGTCTCAAGGCCGATGAGCATCAGGTATGCATCGAAGGGCGATGGAGAGCAACCAAAGTCACGCATGCCATCTACTCTGCACTTTACGATGAAGGCCTGAGAGCCAAATGCATCGCAGAGGTTAAGACCATGATACCCTTCGGAAGGACCATCAATCTGAGGGAACTTGCCCGAAGCTCTCCAATCAAACTTGCCGCTATCAACGATGATACCACCCATGGCTGTGCCATGACCATTTATCCACTTTGTTGCCGAGTCGGTGATGATGTCTGCGCCCCACTCAAATGGGTTGCATAGATATCCACCTGCGCCAAACGTGTTATCCACGATAAGGGGTATGTTGTTGCGGTGTGCCACATCGGCAAGAGCCTCAATATCGGCTACTCGGCATGTGGGGTTACCCATGCTCTCGACAAATATGGCACGAGTATTCTCATCTATGAGTGTCGCAATATCCTCGGCTGAATCGCTCGCTGCTAAGCGGCACTCAACGCCAAGGTTACGTAGTGAAATCACAAACTGGTTGTGTGTGCCACCATAGAGATATGGCGATGCAACGATATTCTCACCATGCTTGGCAAGGGCTGTAACGGTAAGCAGAATTGCCGACATTCCCGATGCTGTGGCCAAGGCTCCAACACCACCATAGAGTGCTGCTATGCGCTCTTCGTAGGATGCTGTAGTTGGGTTGTGCAGGCGAGTGTAGATATATCCCGGCTCGCTGAGTGTAAATAGGTTGGCAGCATACTCGCACGTTGGGAAGTGGTAGGCTGCAGTAGGGTGTATGGCAATGCCTCGTGACTGTGACGCATCCACGTGGTAGCCACCATGTATCTGAAGTGTCTCAAACTTAAGTTTTCTATCGTTCATAGTTTTACTCTTTATCATTAGCAATATATCAGGTCACACCACAATGGCTGTGGTATTGACTAAATCGGTATCGGTTAGGTTGGATTGGTTGCGGGCATCACACGTAGTATGCACCTTTGGTAGAAGAGTGCCTAACGGCACATTCGCATAGACATAGGCATCATCATCGCAACATTGTGCGAGGTGTTTACGTTGATGGTTATGTAGCTATAGCGTCTCATAGTCGGTGTAGTAGTTAGTGCAAATTTAAATAAATTATTTTAATTATGCAAATTTTTTCGTAACTCGCTCCATAAAGTTGTCTATATTGCTCCGAAAACGAGATATTCGTGGAATAGGTTTTCGTTTTTGGCATTAATTTATTATCTTTGCCACGTACTATCTATATATAAGTAGTATAATTTTGTAATGATGACATACCTTAAGATTATATTCTATGGCCTGCTTGCATTCATCGAACGCCACCCGTTTTTTACCACATTGCTTGTGCTTACAGCAATCTTCGCTCCTGTGGTGTGGAAGACCATTGGCTGGGTCATTGTGGGAATATTGGTCGTATTGCTAATCATAGCCGCTGTATTTGCCATTCGCATACACACTATGCGTCGTAAGATGGAGGAGCAGATGCGTAACAATGGCGCTGGCTTTTCGGGTTTTAACACAGGAGGATTTAGTGCTGGTGGCTTCAGCGGTTTCAACACCCAGGGCATGACCCTTGAGGAGCTTGTACGACGTATGCAGGCTGAGGCAGATGCTCAGCGTAGAGCGCAGAGTGGCAGTACAACAGCCTCTTCTACAACCACAACGACCACTACCACAACCGGCAAAGAGAAGCGTGTGAGCGACAAGGTGGGCGACTATGTAGACTTTGAGGAGGTGGAGTAGTGTGACTCAACCCCGCTTAAAAATGGAAAATAGAGATAACAATGATAAAACTCTTTGAAAATATAGGTCGATACTTCCAGCTGCTTGGCAAGGTCTTCTCACGCCCAGAGAAGATGAGTATCTATGCCCGCAGGGTATCGTTCGAGATTGAGGCGTTGGGCTTCAACTCGATATCGCTTACGGCAATCATCTCGGCATTTATCGGTGCGGTAGTAGCACTGCAGATGGCCATTACGCTTGAGTCGCCATTCATCCCTCAGTTTATGATTGGCTATGCCACACGTGAGGTTATGGTGCTTGAGTTCTCATCTACCGTAGTGGCACTCATCCTTGCCGGAAAGGTAGGTTCAAACATTGCCTCCGAGATAGGTACTATGCGTATCACAGAGCAGATTGATGCCCTTGAGATTATGGGTGTCAACTCTGCCTCATACCTTATCCTGCCCAAGATTGTGGCTACGGTAATCTTCTTCCCAATACTTACGCTCTTTAGTATCATCGTAGGTATCGTTGGTGGCTATGGCATTGCCTTCCTTACGGGCATAATGCTTACGGGTGACTATATCGAGGGCTTGTTCTACTGTTTCGAGCCATTCTCATTTACATATGCTCTTGTCAAGGGTGCTGTGTTTGCCTTCATCATTACCTCAATATCGGCCTACTGCGGCTACTACGCCAAGGGTAACTCCCTGGAGGTGGGTCGTGCCTCGACATTGGCCGTTGTGGCAAGCTCGGTGACAATCATGATTTTTGACCTTATCCTAACACAAATTATGCGAGTATGATACGTGCAGACCATATATCTAAGAGATTCGAGGGACGTACGGTGCTTGATGATATCAGCGTAGAGTTTGAGACAGGCAAGACAAACCTTATCATCGGCCGTAGTGGCTCAGGAAAGACAGTGCTACTCAAGAGCCTTGTGGGACTTCACGACGTGGACACAGGCAAGATCTACTACGATGATGTATGCTATACCGACCTGCGATTCAAGGAGCGTAAGGCTATTCGTAAGGATATAGGCATGATCTTCCAGGGTGGTGCGCTGCTCGACTCATCTACCGTACGTGAGAATGTACGCCTGCCACTTGACCTATTTACCGAGATGACAGATGCCCAGAAGCGTGAGCGTGTGGACTTCTGCCTTGAGCGTGTGCGCCTGGTAGGTGCCGACCACCTATACCCCTCGGAGCTGAGTGGTGGTATGATTAAGCGTGTGGCCATAGCACGTGCCATAGTGCTTAACCCACGATATCTCTTCTGCGATGAGCCTAACTCGGGACTCGACCCCCAGACCTCAGTAGTCATTGACAACCTCATCCACGATATCACTAAGGAGTTTAACATCACCACAATAATCAACACCCACGATATGAACTCGGTGATGGAGATTGGCGAGAAAATTGTCTACATCCACGAAGGCCATAAGTGGTGGGAGGGTACTAAGGATGATATCCTTCAATCCGACAATCCCGAGCTTAACGACTTTGTCTTTGCCTCGGCAATGGCAAAACGTGCTAAAAGTGTCGCCAAATAGAGTATATTGGCGATTATGTTAAAAATTTTAAAAAATTTGTTTGTAAGTTTCGTCAAATAGTGTAAATTTGCATAATGAAACTATGTATAGTAATCTATTAACATATTAACATAAACACATTCAACTATGGCACAGATCAAAATTGGTATTAACGGCTTCGGTCGTATTGGCCGTATGGTATTCCGCGCAGCTTGCTCACAGACTGATAAGTATCAGATCGTAGGTATCAACGACCTTTGCCCTGTAGACTACTTGGCATACATGCTCAAGTACGACACTATGCATGGCAAGTTCGAGGGTACTGTAGACTACTGCTTGGAGTCTAACACTCTTATCGTAAACGGCAACTCTATCCGCGTAACTGCAGAGAAGGATCCTGCACAGCTTAAGTGGAACGAGGTTGAGGCTGAGTATGTAGTAGAGTCAACAGGTTTGTTCCTCACTGCTGAGAAGGCTGAGGCTCACATCGCTGCTGGTGCTAAGTATGTTGTTATGTCTGCTCCTTCAAAGGACTCAACTCCTATGTTCGTATGCGGCGTTAACACATCTGAGTATGCTGGTCAGAAGATCGTTTCTAACGCTTCTTGTACTACAAACTGCTTGGCTCCAATCGCTAAGGTTCTTAACGACAACTTCGGTCTTGTAAATGGTCTTATGACTACTGTTCACTCAGTGACTGCTACTCAAAAGACTGTTGACGGTCCATCATTGAAGGATTGGCGTGGTGGTCGTGCTGCTTGCGGCAACATCATCCCATCTTCAACAGGTGCTGCTAAGGCTGTAGGTAAGGTTATCCCTGAGCTTAACGGTAAGCTTACAGGTATGTCAATGCGTGTTCCTACTTTGGATGTTTCTGTTGTTGACCTTACTGTAAACCTTGCTAAGCCAGCTACTTACGAGGAGGTTTGCGCAGCTATGAAGAAGGCTTCTGAGGGCGAGTTCAAGGGTATCCTTGGCTATACCGACGAGGCTGTTGTATCTTCAGACTTCCTTGGCGACGCTCGTACTTCTATCTTCGATGCAACTGCTGGTATCGCTATCACTGATACCTTCATGAAGGTTGTTTCATGGTACGACAACGAGTGGGGTTACTCGAACAAGGTGCTTGATTTGATCTCAGTAATGAAGGCTTACAACAAGTAATTTTCGATTATAAGGCGGCATCTACTGGCGCTAACAAAAACTGCCACCAATGGGACGTACGCCAAGTACTACCCATCGGTGGCATTTTTGCCGAGCGTTGTATCTACAGCCTTCTAATCAAAAATAATTTTCGACCATAAGGCCGCATCTGCGGCCTCTCAATCATTGGGCTGAATAGGAGATACGTCAAGTATGTCCTATCCAGCCCAATTTCATGTCGAGACCACATCTACAACCTTCTAATCAAAAATTTGGTTGCTAAGACCATTAGGACTATTAGGACCATTACGAGGTCGGGTATCAGCGTTGTCCGCAACCATCTTAATTGTCTTAATCGTCTTATTGGTCTTAATTGTCTTTGATTTTTTTAAACCATTAGGACCATTACGAGGTCGGGTATCAGCGTTGTCCGTAACCATCTTAAGGTAGGTTCTATAAATTAGGTCGAGTCTGCCGAAAGCGTATAACATATTTACTAATTTATAGAACAGACCTATAGACTATAAAGGCGTTTAGAGAATTTAGGGAGCTTAGCGATTATTCCTTAAACTCTCTACTCTTAGGCTACCTCTTACGGTCTCTCTGGTAGTTAGTCCTGATATAGTCCATTGCACTAAAATGTGTTTGGCGACGCTCGCCATCCAGTGTTCGGACAGTAGTTGTAATCTGCTCGCGCTTACCCTCGATGACAAACTCTCGGATAAACTGCACAATAAGGTCGCACTGCTCAAAGAGTGGGGTGCCGGCAATGCGGTGGTCGGCATACTCTACGGAGTAGAACCAATAGGGCGAGCTGAGCCTATTCATCTGACGAGTGATATACTCTGAGCCATAGAAGCCTACGCCAAACAACGATGCGTGGTCGTAGGGGACATTGCTGTCCGACGTGCCATGAAACAGTAGCATAGGTGCGGGCTGAGTGTCAAACTTTGGCTTACCCTTGCGTGAGAAGATAGCTCCTGCGCACGACACAACACCAGCGTAGCGGAAACCCTCAGGGAGTACATCGGCAAGTCTATCGCCATTGGCACGTAGCCATTCGGCCTGAAGTGCGGTAATAGCACCTGCACTTGAGCCACTAATCATAATCTTCTCAGGGTCTACGCCCCATGCTTCGGCATTGGCATACACAAAGTTGGTGGCGCAGTACATATCCTGAACTGCGATGGTGACAGCATTGTCAAATACATCAATCATAGCCCTTGCACCATCTATCTTAGGGAGATTTTTAAGCCCTAAGCGGTAGTCGATAGATACCACCACGATACCCTCACGAGCGAGATGCTCAAAGTAGATGCGGTAGTAGTCCACATCACGTGAGCCCTGCACAAAGCCTCCGCCAAAGGCGAATATCATGCAGGGACGAGGCTCGGTGCTTTGCGTCTTAACCTCGTAGCTGTCGAGATATAGCTCCTGGCCATGGTGTGTAGCATAGTGATGTGTCTTAAGTGTAACCTCCTGGCCAAAGAGTAAGGTGCTACATAGTATGCACCATATTGTAACTATTATCCGTCGCATAACGTGGATGTTTAGAAGCTGTTTTGAATTTTATTGAAAGAGTTTGTTCGTTGCTGCAAAAGAGCCTCTAAGAAGTCGAAATAAAATTCAAACAGCTTCTTAGTCGTTATCAGTAAATCGTTTTGGCCACTCGCCAATCTCCATATTCTTAATCTCGCCATTCTCTATATCGAGCCTTATGGCCGTACGCAGCGCATGAATACCATAGTTGCCCGCAGCACCAGGGTTTATGAACAACATGTCGTAGACCTTGTCGTACTCCACACGCAGGATATGGGAGTGTCCAGCGATAAATATCTTGGGGCGTGAGGCGTGTATATGTTGCAGAGCCTTTGGCGAGTAGCTGCGTGGTTTACCACCGATATGTGTCATCAGCACACGTACACCCTCGCACTCAAAGAGCGTAAAGTCGTGGTAGACACGACGTATAATGCCGCCATCTATATTGCCATATACAGCTCTTAAGGGTCGGAATTCGGCGATGCTGTCGGCAACCTCTATTGAGCCTATATCCCCGGCGTGCCATATCTCCTGGCAGGGTGCGAGGAACTCTCGTAGCGTATCATCAAAGGTTGTGTGGGTATCTGATATAATGCCGATTTTCATAATATGTGGTTTAGGTGTAGCAAATATACAAAAAAAATCGTACCTTTGTAAATAATAACTCTAAACATCGAGGCTATGAAACGATTATTCCTAACCGCAAATATTCTTTGCCTTGTGGCGCTACTCTTTGTTGCGCCTTCAGTCGTAGCTCAGCAAAACCTATGGCAACGTAAGAGCCTGACTTCGCCTGAGGTACATGCCGATGGCAGTGTCACACTGCGCCTCTTTGCACCCAAGGCCGAGAGCGTGATGCTCTTTGGCGACTTTGCGCATGGCTCAAAGTCGGAGCCTATGGCCATGACACGCCTTGATGACGGTGTATGGGAGTACACCTCGGAGCCTTTGGCATCGGAGCTATACTACTATTGGTTTATTGTCGATGGCATTGACCATGTTGCCGACCCCTCGAATAGCTATGTCATGCGTGATGTAGGCTCGCAGATGAACTACTTTATCATCCCTGGCGGACGTGGCGACCTCTATGCAGCACAAAATGTGCCACATGGTACCATGTCGCGCGTGTGGGCTAAGGTCTCGGATGGTCGTGAGCGTCGCATGACGGTATATACCCCTGCGGGCTATGAGTGGGGCAAGGGTCGTTATCCGGTGCTTTACCTGCTCCATGGCATGGGTGGCGATGAGGAGGCGTGGGCGGCCGCAGGACGTGTTGCCGAGATTATGGATAACCTCATTGCACAGGGCAAGGCAGAGCCTATGATTGTGGTGATGACAAATGGCTGTACTCGGCATGTGGCAGCGCCCGGCTACTCACACGAGGGCATGTGGTCGCCATATATGTCAGGCTCTATGGATGGCTCGTTCGAGCGTATGTTCCCCTCGGTAGTTGAGTGGGTTGATGCGCACTACCGCACACTCTCTAAGGCTGAGTCACGTGCCATCGCAGGACTATCTATGGGTGGCTTCCACTCGATGCAGATATCCAAGGAGTACCCAGCGATGTTTGACTATGTAGGACTATTCTCGGCGGCGGTATTTCGTGGCGAGAAGGGTGTGGCAATCTACGAAGATATCGAGGCAAAGCTCGCCAAGCAGTTTGCTGCCAACCCCAAGCTCTATTGGATAGCCATAGGCAAGGAGGACTTCCTCTATCAGGAGAATGTGGAGTACCGCAAGTTGCTCGATAGCAAGGGTTATGACTATATCTACCGAGAGAGCGACGATGGTCACATATGGCGCAATTGGCGTATATACCTCTCGGAGTTTGCTCAGATGCTCTTTAGGTAATCTTAACCATAAAACTCGATAACTACTACTATGAAACGACTATTTAGATATCTATGTATTGCTACTCTATTCTACGTGGTGGGGTGTCTCCCAACACCAGAGGAGGAGGTTTCGCAACTCGTTATCAAGGCTACATCGACAGATGGCGCCGAGTGGCGTGAGGGCGATGATATAAGCCTCATAGAGAGCGGTGTGCGCTATCGTACACTTACGTGTCGTGGTGTCGATGATGATAATCGTGCAACCTTCCTGCTCGAAGACCCACTCAAGGCTGAGAAGTGTGGCTATGGCGCCGTATACCCTGCATCGGCACTCTTAACCGATGATAGCATCGACCTTGGTCGTGTGCGCCTGCGTATCCCTGCTGAGCAGACCCCAACATCGGAGTATTTTGATACTGAGGGAGATGTGCGTGTGGCTCGTTACCAGGAGTTTGACTCTCTGCCATCGGCCATAAGACTGAGCTTTGAGCGTGTTGTGGCCACAGGAACACTCCGCCTTGAGAACCTCCCTGAGGGTAGCTTCATCAATGAGCTTAGCATAGACTTTGGCAAGGTGGTAGCTGGCGAGTTTAGCGCCGACCTCTGTACAGGCGAGATTACCTATCCCGAGGCTGGCACTCAGCTTACACTGCGCTATGCTACGTCGGTGCCTGCTGATACTCCGCTATACTTTGTCTCAGCACCCTTTGAACTTAAGTCGGGCGAAGAGATTAGCCTCAAGATTAAGTGTGGCGATGAGCTTATCGAGCATACCGAGATCATTAAGGAGGATGTCAGCTTTACGCTTGCTGAGCATGGAGTGCTTACCATCACGCTCGACATTGAGCCTGAGCTAAAACCCGATGTATGCACCTTCAAGCGAGTAGATAAGGTAACATCGGGCAAGGCATATCTTATCGCTTCGGAACGTCACATTGCAACATATCTCCACTCAAACTATGGATATCTTGATGTTACAGAGGGTGATAGTGATGACGATGGTATCATAGAATTACCCAACTGCGAGAATGCCTTTATCTTTGAGAGTGCCGATGGTGGCTATACCATACGTCAGGTAATGGATGACCGCTACCTCTACCAATATAAAAACTACGACAGCTTTAACGTAGATGCTGCACCCACCGAAGGCCATATTTGGAGTGTTACGAAGCAGAGTGATGGCTTCAAGATTACCAATAAGTCAAAGAGCAAGTATGTGCAGTATAGCGAGCAGCATACGTCGTTTGGTAGCTACTCATCGGCAAAGGGACTACTTCCTGAGCTATATGAGCTTCTCGGCGAGATTATACTCCCTGAGGGTGGCAATGATGGTGGCAACGACGACGGCGGTGGCAGTGATGAGGAGGATGATGGCAACGAGGACGATGGTAGCGCAAGCTCCACATTGGATATTATCCCCGACATCGAGCTTCCAATGAAGCGTACAGATGGTGCATATCCTGAGGCTGTCATCATTACTGTGACTTCGGACGGAGACACCAACTACACCCACTTCTACGATATTGAGACCTACACCTCTATGTGGGTGGCATATCCACTCTCTAAGCGTCATATGGGGTCGTATGGCCGCCCCGATGCGTGGGATTGGAACCCATATATCAACACCTCTGATCAGGTCAACCTCTGCTCACGCAGCTATGCTGGCGACTACTCACGAGGACACCTTATCCCCAATGCCTCACGTAATGGCATTCGTGAGATGCAGCTGCAGACATTCTATGTGACCAACTCGGTGCCTCAGGTGCAGGATGGCTTCAATGGCGGCATATGGCAGAAGCTTGAGGCTGCACTGCAGGATATCGCTGAACGTGAGACAATATATATTGTTACGGGTGTTGCCTTTAACAAGTCTGGCGAGAACCGCACCATAAGCTACACCAAGGCAAAGGATGACTCGAAGAATATCCCTGTGCCTAACTACTTCTATAAGGTGGCGCTGAAGATTAAGCTCGATGCAGATAGTAATATCGTTGATGCTCAGAGTGTTGGCTTCTGGTTTGAGAATAAGTATCACAGCAATAATGCCTACTCGAACTATGCTGTATCAGTCGACCAGATTGAGGCTTGGACAGGCTTTGACTTCTTCCCTGCTATTAAGGATGAGCTTGAAACTATGATTGAGAGTAATAGTTCTTGGTCAGCATTCTCCACCTTCTAATTTCTTGTGATAAGCCGTAATCTGCGACACATCCCAAAAAGTAAGAGACCTCGGGCTGTACTACCAAAGTACTATCCCGAGGCCTCTTCTTTTGCGATGTACCAAATCTCACGACTTCTGACAAGAAATAGGGTAGTGGCGCTACCCATCTGTGTCATTTTTGCCGAGAGTTGTTTTATTGGCAATAGAGAAGTCGGTTATCACCATTCTCCGCAACCATCTTAATTGTCCTAATCTCCTAATTGTCTTAGTGTCTGCCTCCCATACCCTGAATCCTCCCTGCGTATTCTACTCTCGCTTATTGCTTTTGTGAAAAAAATAACGCATCCTATTGCACTTTCAGATTATTTTTTGTAATTTTGTGCGCAACATAAATTATAAACCTGATTGCTATGTCTTTTATCGATGAAAGGGTACTGCCAACAGGTCTCACATTCGATGATGTGTTGCTCGTGCCTGCCTATTCCGAGGTATTGCCTCGCGAGGTGTCGACCGTAGGTCGTTTCTCTCGCAATATTCAGCTCAATATTCCTATCGTCTCTGCGGCAATGGATACCGTAACCGAGGCAACGTTAGCCATAGCATTGGCACGTGAGGGTGGTATTGGCGTAATCCACAAAAATATGTCTATCGCTGCCCAGGCTGCCCACGTGCGTCGTGTTAAGCGTGCCGAGAGCGGTATGATCTACGACCCTGTGACAATCCGCAAGGATAATACTGTGGGCGATGCCCTTGCACTCATGCAGGAGAACAAGATTGGCGGCATCCCTGTAGTGGATGACGCTGGCATGCTCATAGGTATCGTAACTAATCGTGACCTACGCTTCCAGAGCGATATGGACCGTCTCATCGACGAGGTGATGACAAAAGATAATATCGTGACAACACACGAGACCGACCTTAAGTCAGCTGCCGAGGTGTTGCTCGCAAACAAGATTGAGAAGCTCCCAGTAGTAGACGACAAAGGCAAGCTCGTGGGACTCATCACTTATCGTGACATCACAAAACTCAAGGATAACCCTAACGCATGTAAGGATGCCAAGGGTCGTCTTCGTGTAGCAGCAGGTATCGGTATTACGCCAGATGCTATGGAGCGTGTTGCAGCACTCGTTGCCGAGGAGGTAGATGCTGTAGTCCTCGACTCAGCTCATGGCCACACCAAGGGTGTTGTAGGCCTCTTGCGCCAGATTAAGGAGACATATCCTCACCTCGACGTTGTTGTTGGTAACATCGCCACTGCCGAGGCTGCTAAGTACCTCATCGAGAATGGTGCTGATGGCATCAAGGTGGGTATCGGCCCAGGCTCTATCTGCACCACACGTATCATCGCAGGTGTCGGCGTGCCACAGCTCTCAGCAATCTATGACGCTTCGACAGAGGCTAAGAAGGCTGGTGTGCCTATCATTGCAGATGGTGGCTTGCGCTACTCAGGTGATATCGTTAAGGCGTTGGCAGCAGGTGGTAACTGCGTGATGGTAGGCTCAATGTTTGCAGGTACTGAGGAGTCACCAGGCGAGACCATCATCTACAATGGCCGTAAGTTCAAGGCATATCGTGGTATGGGCTCTATCGACGCTATGAAGGCTGGCTCTGCAGACCGCTACTTCCAGAAAGGCTCTGAGGGCAACATAATGAAGCTCGTGCCAGAGGGCATCGTGGGTCGTGTGCCTTTCAAGGGCAAGCTCGCCGAGACAGTATATCAGCTTGTAGGTGGTATTCGTGCTGGTATGGGCTACTGCGGTGCTAAGGATATCGAGACACTGCAGAAGGCTCGCTTCATCCGCATCACATCGAGTGGCGTTACGGAGAACCATCCACATGATATTACTATTACCAGCGAGACTCCTAACTACTCTCGTGGTGAATAGTAAGGATGCTTTGGCATCTGCCTGATGGTTTGATGAGTTACGATGGGATTTTTAAAATCATAGGAACCCATAATAACCCATAAAAACACCACAAAAAAACGCGAAACAACAAACACTATATGACAGAGAAGATACTAATCATCGACTTCGGCTCGCAGTATACGCAGCTCATCGCACGACGCATTCGTGAGATGCAGGTATATTGTGAGATTCACCCATTCAACAACCCTCCGGCGTTGGATGAGTCGGTGCGTGGCGTAATCCTTTCAGGCTCACCTCGCTCGGTGCGTGATGAGTTTGCCCCACGCTTCGACCTCGACGCTATCAAGGGTAAGCTCCCACTACTCGGCGTATGCTATGGTGCGCAGTACCTTGCCCACTTCTTTGGCGGTAAGGTTGAGGCATCGCCAAGCCGAGAGTATGGTCGTGCCAAGATGCGTGTGGTAGAGGCTGCCGACCCACTTATGCAGGGTCTTAACGCAGAGTCTCAGGTATGGATGTCGCATGGCGACACCATCACAACAATCCCTGATGGCTACTCTATTGTTGCTTCAACGGAGGATGTTGCCGTAGCAGCCTATCGCATCGGTGGCGGGCAGACATGGGGTATTCAGTTCCACCCTGAGGTGTACCACTCGGAGCAGGGCTTCGAGATGCTTCGTAACTTCGTTATGGGCATCTGTGGTTGTGCAGGCAGCTGGACTCCTGAGAGCTTTGTGGAGAGTACCGTAGCACAGCTTCGTGAGCAGCTTGGTCAGGATAAGGTTGTACTCGGCCTATCGGGCGGCGTAGACTCATCAGTTGCTGCCATGCTACTACATAAGGCTATCGGCGAGCGCCTATACTGCATCTTCGTAGACTCAGGCCTATTGCGCAAGAACGAGTTCGACGAGGTTATCGAGTCATATCGTGGCATGGGTCTTAATGTTAAGGGCGTAGATGCTTCAGATAAGTTCCTCGGCGACCTTGCGGGTGTTTCAGACCCTGAGACCAAGCGTAAGATTATCGGTCGTGACTTCGTGGAGGTATTCGAGCAGGAGGCCAAGAAGCTTGAGGGTGTTAAGTGGCTCGGTCAAGGTACCATCTATCCCGATGTTGTTGAGTCGGCACAGGTGAACGGCACCGCCGTAGTCATCAAGTCGCACCACAATGTGGGTGGCCTCCCTGAGAAGATGGGCCTTAAGGTTGTTGAGCCTTTGCGCCTGCTGTTTAAGGATGAGGTGCGTCGTGTAGGCCGCTCTATGGGTATGCCTGACCATCTTATCGGCCGTCACCCATTCCCAGGCCCAGGCCTTGCTATCCGTATCCTCGGCGACATCACACGAGAGAAGGTTGAGATACTGCAAAATGTAGATAAGATCTACCTCGACATCCTTCGTGAGACAGGCTGGTACGATAAGATCTGGCAGGCAGGTGCTATCCTCCTCCCTGTGCAGAGTGTCGGCGTTATGGGCGATGAGCGTACCTACGAGCGTTGCGTGGCACTACGTGCTGTGCAGTCTACCGATGGCATGACTGCCGATTGGGTACATATCCCTTACGAGATTCTCGCACGCCTCTCGAACGAGATTATCAATAAGGTGCGTGGCGTAAATCGCGTCGTCTACGATATATCGTCGAAGCCACCGGCCACAATAGAGTGGGAGTAATCTTTTAGCGTGATAGCGGCGCATCAGCGACGCTTCAATCAAAGCCCTGAATGGAATGTACGCCAAGTACTATCCATCCAGGGCTTTTTCATGTCATCGCCACTGCTACACCACCCTGACGCTAAAAGGGGGCTCACGGATAATTTCATGTAGAGGCCAAGCCTAACCCCTTCTGACATCAAACGTACCCTCACACTACCCATCGTCGGGATTTTTGTCGAGCGACACTATCTGCAGCCTTCTGACACGAAATCCCCTCGCGATAGTGGTAGAGCCTTAAATTCCCTGTATTCCCTACACTCCCTAATTTCTCTACGATCTCCCTGCGCTATGCGCTACCACTTTGGGGTGATGCTTACCAAGAGTTGGAAGTTGATGCCGGGCATGGGGCGGGAGAGGACAGACATATACTCCTCGTCGAAGAGGTTGTTGATAGTACCCTTAATGGTAAGGTCGGCCCAAGAGAACGTCAGGGCCTTCTCAAGCGATATATTCGACATAAAATACTCAGGGAGCTTGCCCGTAAGCGTGAAGTCGTTAGAGGACATAGTATAGCGCTCCGAGTAGTAGCACCACTTATAGTTAAAGGCCCAGCCTCGCCACGAGAGGCGGCCATTGATAGTGGCGGTATGCAGTGGCACGTAGGGTAGCTGGCGGCCTACCGAGCGGTCGGCCTCCGAGAGCTTCTCGCCGCAGTTGATAGAGGGCGTCCATGAGTAGTTAGCATCGGCATCTACTCTCCAGCCACGACCCAAAGCCACATATCCGCTCGCCTTAAGCTCCACACCATAGGCGTGTACATCCTTCACATTACGAGGCGAGAAGAAGCCCTTAGTCGTGGGCAGCCACATAATCCAATCGTGGATATAGGAGTCGAACCACGACGCCGAGCCATTGAGCCTATAGCACTCCTCCTTGCCGATGGTAAACTCCGCACCTGCGTCGTACGACCAGCCACTCTCGTTACGTAGCTCTGGGTTGCCACCAGGCAAGAAATAGAGGTCGTTGAGCGAGGGGAAGCGGTGGTTGCGTGACACTGAGGCCTTGACAATGACATTACCACGACGTGATGCCACATAGTCGACAAAGAGTGCGGGGATGATGGGTGCAAACCTATCGCCAAACATCTCCTCACGTAGCACCACCGACAAGCCGAGCCTATCGTTGGGTCGCCACTTTGCCGACACCGAGCCTGAAAGCTCCACACGTGCCTGGTCATAGCCTATAATAGCCTTGTCGCCCTGCTGCAGGATGATATTCTTATCTCGGCTCTCGACAAAGTGCTGGTGTGCGGCAAGGTTTGCCGTAAAGAGCCACTTGCTGCCGATATAGTATTCGCCCTCGGCACGTGCATATAGTGTGTTCACACGTGAGCGTGAGCGTGTCATTGGTGTCAAAGTGCCATTGCCCGGGTCACGCAGGTAGTCATACTTAAGCGTGGTATGCACATAGCCGCCACTCGCACCTACACGCCATGATGTGCGGTGGTGATCCCACGTGAGGATGCCACGAAAGGTCTGCTCACGCTGGCGGTTATCAAACTTGGTATCCTCGGAGTAGTCGGTGGTAAGCATCGGAAGCTCACGATTGGAGTTTATGTACCATGCGCTAAGGCCAAACCTATCGCCACGCCCCGTATTGTAGTATGCCTCCTGGAGGATGTGCAGATCACGATATGCGCCACTGCGGTTGCGCTCCGTAGGGTAGTATTGGTCGATGATGTTCATCTCATCATCATAGATGTTGAGCTTCTTATCACGATTTACGTACTTAAAGTTGTTGGGCGAGGTGGCAAGACTCAGGCGTGTAGATGTCTGCCAATGGTCGTTACCCCACGCCAGGCGCAGATACTCATCAAACGAGCGGAACGAGCCTATGCCCTGAACATATTGGAGCTTGAAGCCTTGGGTGTTTGCAGGCGTTGTCGATAGCTTCACAGCACCACCCAAGCCTCCGCCTGTCTCGTTTACCGACGAGGT
>JAZNQJ010000026.1:0-4334 GCA_045590115.1 Alistipes sp.
TTTGTGCTTACCATGGCACGTAACATGGCCGTTGAGTTTAAGAGTCCTGTGGCATTCTTCTCATTGGAGATGTCATCAGTTCAGCTTATGAACCGTCTTATTGTTGCCGAGACACAGCTCAACCCTAAGGATTTGCGCACAGGTAACCTCTCGCCAGCGCAGTGGTCACACCTCGAGAAGCAGACTCTCGAGCTTGGTCGCGCACCTCTTTACATCGACGATACCCCAGCACTCTCGGTATATGAGTTCCGCTCAAAGGCACGTCGACTAAAGACTCAGTATGGTATCAAGCTTATTATTATCGACTACCTGCAGCTTATGACTGCAGCCTCATCCGAAACACGTGGTAATCGTGAGCAGGAGGTATCGCTCATCTCACGTACGCTAAAGGCTATTGCCAAGGAGCTTGATATTCCTATCATCGCCCTCTCGCAGCTTAGCCGTAATGTTGAGAATCGTGGTGGCTCAAAGCGCCCTCAGCTTTCGGACCTTCGTGAGTCGGGAGCAATCGAGCAGGATGCCGACGTTGTAGCATTCATCCACCGTCCCGAGTACTACGGCCTAACAACAACCGAGCAGGGACTATCTACTGCAGGTATGGCCGAGATTATCATCGCCAAGCACCGTAATGGCGAGGTTACAGATGTCAACCTACGATTTATCAAGGATCAGGCTAAGTTTGTCGATGCCGACACCTCAATTACTACCGATGTGCTTCAGCAACCTATCGGCGAGAGCTATGATGACTACTCATCAAGCAGTAATAACTTCACCCCTATGAGTATGACTCCTCAGGGTATGCAGGGTGGTATGGCGAGTGCTGAAGTGCCAAGTGAGTTTGATATCGCCTCACCAGCTCCAAGAGCTAACGATAGCGAAGCACCATTCTAAAACATAGATAGATGTTTGTTAGAGTACATACAGCGGCACTCACAGGTATTGAGGCTGTGGATGTTACCACCGAGGTAAATGTTGCCGGCGGAGGTATAGGCCTCTATATCGTTGGTCTTCCCGACAACACCATAAAAGAGAGTGAGCAACGCATACAGGCTGCCTTTGAGAATAGTGGCTACCGCCTGCTTGCCAAGAAGATTGTTGTTAACCTTGCCCCTGCCGACCTTCGCAAGGAGGGATCGCTCTACGACCTACCCATAGCCATAGGCATTCTCACTGCCACTGAGCAGCTTACAACGAATCTTATTGACGACTCTATGTTTATTGGCGAGCTTTCGCTAAATGGTAATGTTCGCCCCGTTAAGGGTGTTTTACCCCTTGTTGCGCATGCTCGTGAGTGTGGACTAAGGCGTGTTTTTCTTCCTAAGGAGAATATAGCAGAGGGTGCTGTTGTAGATGGCATAGATATCATTGGTGTAGGCTCTCTTGTTGAGATTTGTGAGATTCTATCTGGCCGCATGCCACTTATCCCCGAAGAGCATATTGTTGCCAAAGAGCAGTCCGGAGGTGAGGCTCTTTATAGCGAAGATTTTGCCGATGTCAAGGGTCAAACCTTTGTTAAGCGAGCGTTGGAGATTGCCGCAGCGGGAGGTCATAATGTTATCATGATAGGCTCGCCAGGTTCGGGTAAAACAATGCTTGCACGACGCATGCCCACAATCCTTCCACCCATGACTCTTGATGAAGCCCTTGAGACCACCAAGATACACTCCGTAGCGGGAAAGATAGGCTCTCAGCGAGGACTTATATATGAGCGTCCCTTCCGCACACCACACCACCTAACTTCACAAGTAGCCCTTATTGGCGGTGGACAAAGCCCACAGCCCGGCGAGGTGTCGTTGGCAAATAATGGTGTGTTGTTCCTTGATGAAATGCCTGAGTTTGGGCGTAGTGTTCTTGAGGTGTTGCGCCAGCCTCTCGAAGATAGACACATCACCATTTCACGAGCTAAGTATACGGTTGACTACCCTGCCAACTTTATGCTTATAGCCTCAATGAACCCATGTCCTTGTGGCTACTACAACCACCCTACCAAGGAGTGTACCTGCTCGGCAGCTGCAGTTCATCGATACATGTCACGCATATCAGGCCCTCTGATGGATCGTATAGATATACATGTTGAGGTTGTACCTGTATCTATATCGGATATGTCGGCCGAAAGAGAAGAGGAGTCGAGCGAAGAGGTACGTAGACGTGTTGTTGCGGCACGAGATATTCAGCAACGTCGCTTCTCAGGTCTCGATATACACTGCAACGCCATGATGAATAGTGCCATGCTCCGAGAGTTTGCACCATTAAGCAAGGAGTGTAGCCTTCTTCTTGAGCGAGCCATGCAACGTCTTAACCTCTCGGCCAGAGCCTACGACCGAATTCTCAAGGTTGCCCGCACAATTGCCGATTTGGATAATAAGGCCGATATAGAGCCTTCACATATCTCGGAGGCAATTGGCTATCGCTCGCTCGATAGAGAGCAGTGGGGAGCCTAAAAAGGGGCGCTGAAAGGTTATTTATTAAATAGAGGGGATAAGTTTTTTTTAGAAAGGTATGGGTAGTGATAAATCACTACCCTATTTTTTTTTCCTTTTACTTGATTGAAAATTTTTCTCTCCTCGATAGCCCACTTGTGAACATCTAATTTTTATTTTTTTAATACTTATATTTAATAATAAATAAAGAGTAATAATAATAAACCCTGTTGATTGTGTTAGTAAGTTTTTGTTGTTGAAGTTTTCAACAACTATTTTTGTTATTGTTTATTATTTTTTAATATTAAGTAATTAAAATTCAATTATATAAATAGAAATTAACAATATTAACAAATGGAATATTAACAAACTAACACTTTGAAAATATCAACACTATCGGTCGATAACCCTATAAAACATGGTTGATAAATGGAGTAACAAAAAGAGGTGTTAAAATTTGGAAAAAGAGAGCGGCCGTATATACAACGACCGCCCTCAAATTTGCAAATTTATTTGTTATAAACTTTCGCACACTTTCTAACATAGATGTTAACACTCTGCTGGTAGCTTGTCAACAATCTTCTCGGCTATATCGGCGTAATACTCTTCAACACGAGAATCTACACCACTTGCTGGATTACCATTCTCACCACATTCCATAATTGATTGTATGATAGGAACTTGGCCAAGAAGGTCAATACCAGCCTTTGCGGCATACTCCCCAGCACCACCACGACCAAATAGATAGTAGCGGTTGTTTGGCAACTCCTCAGGAGTAAACCATGCCATATTCTCAACAACACCCAACACAGGAATATTTACCTGAGGATGGCGGAACATCTCAACACCACGTACCACATCGGCAACAGCAACCTGTTGAGGAGTAGAGACAATGACAGCACCAGATATTTGAAGCTCGTTGATAATAGAGAGGTGTATATCGCCTGTTCCTGGAGGAAGGTCGATGAGTAGGTAGTCGAGCTTACCCCACTTAGTTTGGTGAGCAAGCTGATGTAGTGCATTTACAGCCATACCTCCACGCCACATAAGGGCATCCGTAGGACGTATAAAGAAGCCGATAGACATAATCTTAATGCCGAGCGACTGTGCTGGGATGATATACTCGTTTCCCTCCTCATCACGCTCCGCCTCAGGGGTGTAACCCTCACAACCAAACATTTTAGTCTGCGAAGGACCATAGATATCGGCATCGAGGATACCTACGTTATAACCTCTATGGCGAAGTGCTACGGCGAGGTTTGCCGTAACGGTAGACTTACCAACACCTCCCTTACCCGAGGCGATGGCTACGACACGACAAATATCCGATGTAGATGTCTGCTGCTCTCTACGTCGTGGCTTTGGCTTAGCCTCACGAATGATTACCATGCAATCGTTCTCAGGGAACGTAGCCTTCATAAGCTCCTCCACCTGACGCTTAACACGCTGTGCAAAGGGGTCACGAGCCTTCTGGAAACGTAGTGTAATGGCTATAGAGCCATCCTCGCCACGATCGGCTCGGTCGACAAAGCCACTATCCACGATATTCTGCTCGGTCTCGGGGTGTATGATTTGGCGCAGTAGCGCCTCAAGCTGTTCATTCATATATTATATATAAAGTATTAAAGGTTAAGTTTCATTCTCTGTGGCTCAAGCATCTGAATACCGCTACCCACGAAGAGGTCGAGGTTTTCTTTTACGATAGCCTCAATCTCCTGGTTGTAGATGTTGTAGTCAACACCGAAGCTCTTTGCTGTAGCCATTCCAAGAGTCTGTAGCCATAATTCAAACTCTGTAAGAGGCAGCTTTATCTCCTTAATCTTGAAGTCAGAACTTATATCTGCAAGCTCTGCAGCCTTTAGTATAAGTCGGAGGCCAAGCGGTCTTAGGAAGACAATACAGCTTTGCAACTCC
>JAZNQJ010000027.1:0-3858 GCA_045590115.1 Alistipes sp.
CTCAATTATGAAAGCCCTCGACAAAAGTTTGAGGGTGGACTGTGGATATTAAAAGCAATACCAGTGTAGTATGGGGGGGCGTGGGAGGGTATGCTTGCTACATGGGTATACTTTTATATACCCGTGCCGGGAGGGGAGCGTGGGTATTAAAAATAATACCCATGCAGGAAGGGATTTTGGTGGGAGTGAAATTAAGGCGATAAGACAATAAGATGGTTGCGGACAATGTCGATACTCTACATCGTAATGTCCTAAGGTCTTAATGTCTTAAAATAGACGGCCTGCAACTCCAATCAGCAGTATATTCCAATATCTGGCACTCCATTTGATTTCTTGACTTATCTTTTTTGCTCGCTACCGGATTTCGACTCAGTTCGCAAATTCAGGGGACTATCCCGGACTCTAATGTTGTCACTTGCTACATGGGTATACTTTTATATACCCATGCAGGAAGGGATTTTTATGGGTAGTGAAATTAAGACGATAAGACAATAGGACGATAAGATGGTTGCGGACAATGCCGATACTCTACATCGTAATGTCCTAAGGTCTTAATGTCTTAAAATAGATGGCCTGCAACTCCAATCAGCGATACTAAAATTCTCCGCACTAAAGTCGATTGCATAATCGACTTATTGCCCATCAATAAAAAAAGTCGCAGCAACACCTGCGACCTTACCGAGCCTCAAGGGGGACTCGAATGGCGATTAGCCATAGAGCCGATACCGCAAAAAAAAAGTAGCGCAGACCGCAGGTCGAGCAATAAACCGCCCTCATATCGGCTCAACCCCACCTACGTTTGAGTCCGCCTTCCTGATGGGCAATAGAGCGTTTACGCAGTGCGGAGAATATTATAGACTGTGCTTGCACAGTGGCGATAAAATTCTCCGCAGTAAAGTCGATTACGAAATCGACTTATTGCCCATCAATATAAAAAAAAGTCGCAGTAATTACTGCGACTCTACCGAGCCTCAAGGGGGACTCGAACCCCCGACCCCTTCATTACGAATGAAGTGCTCTACCGGCTGAGCTATTGAGGCATCCTAATGGCCAAACTTTTTGTTTGACGGTGCAAATATCGTAAATTTTTATTAATTTCGCACTACGAACAACATTTTTTTGACTATGATTACATTTTTAGTCTGCCTTGCAATCTTGATTGCTGCCTACTTCCTTTATGGAAAAGTTTTGGAGCGTGTGGTGGGTATTGACCCAAAGGCTGATGTGCCATCGAAAACACGCTATGATGGAGTAGACTTTATGCCTCTGCCACGCTGGCGAATATTTCTTATTCAGCTACTTAATATTGCTGGTACCGGCCCAATATTTGGCGCTATCTTAGGTGCTTGCTATGGTCCTGTAGCCTTTCTATGGATTACGCTTGGTGGTATTTTTATGGGTGCTATGCACGACTTTATGTCGGGTGTCGTTTCGCTACGTAATGGTGGCGAATCGCTACCTGAGATTATTGGTAAATACTTGGGTGGCGGCATGCATAAGTTTACACTTGTGGTGATACCTATACTTATGATATTGGTGGGTGCGGTGTTTATCGTTACGCCCTCGCAGATACTTACCGACAAGACCGACATTCCATACCTTGTGTGGGTGGCCGTAATCATCGTATACTACTTTGTGGCTACGGTGTTGCCTATCGACAAGATTATCGGCAAGATATACCCTGTGTTTGGTGCTTCGCTGATATTTATGGCTGTTGCGCTACTTTGTGTACTGCTCTTTGGCGATTACCGCATCCCTGAGCTTACCACGCTCGATAATATGCACTTCAATGCTGATAAGTTGCCGATAATACCAACGCTCTTTATAAGTATTGCGTGTGGTGCTATCTCGGGCTTCCATGCTACGCAGTCGCCACTTATGGCACGTTGCATGACCTCCGAGAAGCAGTCACGCCCGATATTCTTTGGTGCAATGATCTCGGAGTCGGTCATAGCCCTTATTTGGGCAGCTATGGCCATGGCGTTCTTTGGTGGAGTCGAGAGCCTTAACGACTATATGCAGGCTAATGGTAGCAATGCCGGTGTTGCCGTATCGCTCATCTGCGATACTACGCTTGGTAGGGTAGGTAGCATCCTTGCAATTCTTGGTGTTGTCATCGCACCAATCACATCGGGCGATACTGCTTTTCGCTCGGCACGCCTTATCATTGCCGATATGCTCAAGTTTGACCAAAAGCCTGTCTATAAGCGTCTTGTGGTGTGTGTTCCGCTCTTTGCCATTGGTGTGTTTATCGCCTTTATCGATTTCGATATTATCTGGCGTTACTTCGCATGGTCAAACCAAGCACTCTCGGTCATCACGCTGTGGATGATTACTGCATGGCTTATGCGCAAGCAGAGTAAGGCGGTGGTGCTATCGCTCATTCCCGCAATCATAATGACCTATGTATGCTCGTCGTTTGTCTTTGTGTCGAACCAATTCCTCGGCATGGGGGCTACCGACCTTGCATACATCTATGGCGCTGCTACGACAGCCATAATCTCAGGATTGTTAATGCTTAAAATAGGTAAAGATGTCAAACGTGAAGCTACGATTTAACCCTACCTCGGACCAGGAGTTTGAGCTTGAGGGTGGCGGAAAGTATAACTTTGTGCGCCATAAGGAGCGTGTCGAAAAACTCGTTGCCGAGGGGCGTTATCACGAAGCTTGTGAGGCTCGCTATGAGGCCTTCTTAGCCTTGGCTGAGACGCTGCCCGAGGATGAGCCTATGCCACTGCGCTGGGGTCATGCCAATAGCTGTGCCGCAATAACTATCCTCTACGGCTCGGCAGTTGATCATTTCCGTATTGGCGATGTAGAGATGGCTATGGCGCAACTTGAGCTGTTGCTGGACTGCGATCCGGAGGACCATTTTGAGGGTGTTAACCTCTTGGCGTTATGCTATATAGCTATGGAGGAGTGGGAGGCATATGATGACCTTATTATCGACCTTACGGATAAGTCTGCTGAGGCTGTCATTGCACGACTATGGGCAGGATTGCGTCGTGATGGAGGGCTGGATGCGTCGCTGGTTAAACTGCTTAGCTCGCGTCATAGGAGCTACTATGAGGAACTTACTGCTGATGAACATCCCGATGATGAGGCTTTCCGCCGAGATATATCGTCGGAGCGGCCCTCACAGCGTGCCGAGGCACGTGAGTGGTGGTTGCTCACCGAGCCTTTGTGGAGTGAGTTCCCGGAGCTTATAGAGTCTCTAAAGAGGTAAACTTCAGCCTTATAATAAGATGTCCGAGTAATCCTCACATATCCTTTAGTATGCTGTGGATTCTCGGACTTCGCATGTTTAAAATGTCACTCTTTTTGAGCTATTTTCGGTGTTAGTGTGAGCGGTTGTTGCGATACTGCTTGGGCGAAAGACCCGTTGCTCGCTTGAAGTACTTGCCAAAGAAGGATTGGTTTGGAAAGTTCAGCGAGGCGGCAATCTGCTGTATCGTGATACGCGCCGATTGGAGCATGGCACGTGCCTCAAGTATTACATGATTCTCAATCCAATCGCCTGCCGAGCGGCCTGTGTTCTCCTTGACCAACTTAGAGAGATACTTAGGTGTGATACATAGTTTGTCGGCATAGAATCCTATGAGGCGCTCCTCACGATAGTGTTCCTGTACAAGCTCCATAAAGCGACGTACGATACTATTTTTGCTTAGCGGGGTGCCTTCGGAGTGCTGACGCAGGTTGCTCACACCACCGTAGTAGAACACACGTATAAGGTTCTCGATAACCTGCAATCGGAATGGGTCCTCGGTGTTCGAGGCTGCGTGATAAAGTATGGTGTAGAAGATGTGTATGGCACGCAGCGCCTGCTCATCGAGGGGGTGGAGTGGGTTGTTGTACATC
>JAZNQJ010000028.1:0-5970 GCA_045590115.1 Alistipes sp.
GCACTTATGGATGCTGGTGTTAAGCTCCGTAAGCCTGTATCGGGTATCGCTATGGGTCTTATCTCTGACTCGGCTACTGGTCGTTGGGCTGTATTGTCTGATATCCTTGGCGACGAGGATCACTTGGGTGATATGGACTTCAAGGTTACTGGTACACGCGATGGTATCACCGCAACACAGATGGATATCAAGGTTGACGGCCTTTCGTATGAGGTGTTGGCTAAGGCTTTGGAGCAGGCACGTCAGGGTCGTGTGCACATCCTCGATAAGCTCGTTGGGACTATCGCTGAGCCACGTGAGGACTACAAGCCATTCGTTCCACGTATCGTACAGATTACCATTCCTCAGGACTTCATTGGTGCTGTTATCGGCCCGGGTGGTAAGGTTATCCAGGAGATTCAGAAGACTACAGGTACTACCATCACCATCACTGAGGTTGACGAGAAGGGTATCGTAGATATCTTCGGTCAGGATAAGGAGGCTTTGGATGCAGCATTGTCACGCATCAAGGCTATCGTTGCTGTTCCCGAGATTGGTGAGACCTACAACGGTAAGATTCGCTCTATCGTAGACTTCGGTGCTTTCGTTGAGATTCTTCCAGGCAAGGATGCTCTGCTCCACATCTCAGAGATTGACTACAAGCGTTTCGAGACTATGGAGGAGACAGGCCTTAAGGAGGGCGATATGATCGATGTCAAGCTTATTGCTAAGGATCAGAAGACCGGCAAGCTCAAGCTTTCACGCAAGGCACTTTTGCCTAAGCCTGAGGGTTGGGTAGAGCGTGAGCCTCGTGAGCGCAAGCCACGTGAGCATAACGATGGCGAGAAGCGCGAGCAGCGTGGTCCACGTCGTGACCGCCGATAAATCATAGTCGTTCTGCACCATATATATATAATAATATGTGGTGCGGAGCGTTATAATGGTTAGATTGGCTTTGCACCATATGGCAAATAAAGTAAACAGAAAACAATAAAAGAATTTAACTTATTTATTTTGACGTCTATGAAAAATCTTTTCAAGATGAGCCTTGTGCTCGCTTCAGCAGTTTTGGTTCTCACAGGCTGTAACTGCTTCTCGAAGATGGCTAAGAACCGAGATGATGTGCAGCTCACTTGCACTCCTGAGGTCTTGGTCCTCAACAATGGTAAGGTTGACGCCGATGTAAAGGTAACCTTCCCAGTTAAGTATTACAACCAGAAGGCTGTTCTCAAGGTTACTCCAGTAATCGTATTCGAGGGTGGCGAGGTAGCAGGTACTACTCAGTATTTCCAGGGCTCAAAGGTTGATGACAACTACACTGTTATCGACAAGAAGAGTGGTGGCGAGTACACTATGCACGTATCATTCCCATACGATGATCGTATGGCATGCAGCGAGCTTCAGCTTCGTGCTGAGATCAAGTGCCCAGGTGGCAAGTGCAAGGAGTTTACCCTTGTTAACTTGAACAACGGTGAGATTCCTACTAAGGAGGAGGCTGCAGTATTGGCTGCTGGTGGTGCTGAGGCAGATGCTCTCAAGCGTCAGTTTGGTTTGACCATTGCTCAGGGTGTTAACACTTTGCAGAAGGATCTCAACTATGCAACTGCAATGCAGAACATGGCTTCTAACTACCAGAACGTAACTACTGAGGTTACTAAGGCTGACTATGTTTACGCTATCAACTCTTCAAAGCTCTCTAAGAAGGCTACCGAGACTGATGATCTTAAGGCATTCCAGCAGGTTGCTGTAGACCAGAAGGACAACGAGCGTATCAAGCAGAACATCTACGTTAAGGGTTACGCTTCACCTGATGGTCCTGAGAAGTTCAACGACAAGCTCTCTGCTGCTCGTAGCGAGTCAGGTAAGAAGGCTGCTGAGAAGCTTCTTAAGGAGGTAGGCCTTGAGCTTGACGCTGCATCATATGGCGAGGACTGGGACGGTTTCGCTGAGTTGGTTGCTGCTTCAGACATGGAGGACAAGGAGGTTATCCTCTCAGTATTGCGTAGCTATGACTCTTCTACTGATCGTGAGATTCAGATCAAGAACATGTCACAGGTATACGACACTTTGAAGAACGACATTCTTCCTCAGCTTCGTCGCGCACAGCTTATCAACAGCTCAGATATCACAGGTAAGACTGATGATGAGATGGCTGCTTTGGTACGCTCTGGCGAGTTCTCTAAGCTCGACGAGAAGGAGTTGCTCCACATCGCTTCTACAGGCAAGCTCAACGAGAAGGAGACTATCGCTGCTTTGGAGGCTGCTGCTAAGGAGTACAAGAGTGCTGCTGCATACAACAACCTTGGTGTAGCTTACGCTGCTGCTGGCGAGGGTGAGAAGGCTGCTGAGGCTTTCCAGAAGTCAGTTGCTGTTGGTGGTAAGACTTCACAGCTCAACAACAACCTTGCACTTGTTAACCTTATGAATGGCGACACTGAGGCTGCTAAGGGTTATGTAAACGGTGCTTCACCAGAGGCTAAGGCTTTGGCTGCTGCTGCTGAGGGTAACTACGCACAGGCACAGTCACAGCTTCGTGGCTACAACGCTGCTGTTGCTGCTACTATGAACGCTGATTACACTGCTGCTAAGCAGGCTATCGCTCAGGATAAGAGTGCTGAGGCTGACTACTTGCGTGCTATCATCGCTACAAAGCAGGGTGACTTCAACACAGCTACTGCTGAGCTTAAGAGCGCAATCTCTAAGGAGGGTGCTTACGCTGAGCGTTGCAAGAAGGATGTTAACTTGCGTCAGTATATTGGCAAGGAGATCCAGCTCTAATTGATTTTCGATTATAAGGCTGCATCTACTGCCGCTAACAAAAAGTGCCACCAATGGGACGTACGTCAAGTACTACCCATCGGTGGCATTTTTGCCGAGCGTTGTATCTACAGCCTTCTAATCAAAAATTATTTTCGACCATAAGGCCGCATCTGCGCCCTCTCAATCATTGCCCCGAATGGGAAATACGTCAAGTATGTCCCATCCGGGGCAATCTCTTAATCGAGGTCACATCTACAGCCTTCTACTCAATAATTGGGTCGGGTGCTGATTGAGGTTGTGTTCAGGGAGTATCAGAGAGTTTGATGTCAATAACTCATAATCCCCATAATCCCCAGAGCAAGCTCTGCTTGCGGTTATCCCCACAATCCACATACTCTAAGCTCTTTAGTTAGGTAGCATTTTTTTTTACTATTTTGCGCTGAAATAGAATTTTTTGTTTATCTTCGCATCGTAAAAGTGTGTCTACGTCATTAGTGCTGGACTATACAATATTTCGAGACCTGTTGTTATATGATGTTACGATGGGCAATAGATTGATTTGTTGAGCGTTGTATGAAGTAGATGGAATGACTAAAGAGAACTTACTTTTTAAATTTTTTATTAATATCTAAAACATTATGAAGAAGTTTTTTTCAATGTTGATGATCGCGGTTGCTGCATTTGGTTTTGCAGCTTGCGAGCCATCTGATGGCGACGATCAGACTATCAAGGGTAAGCTCGCTACTCCTGAGCTTACAGAGACTCACACTGAGACCTCTATCACCGTATCTTGGGGTAAGGTTGAGCATGCAGAGTCATATGTTGTTCTACTAACTGGTGGCGATGGCGCTCAGACTACTCAGGATCTCTCTTACACATTTGAGAACCTTAACGCTGGTGAGTACAATGTACGTGTTGTAGCTAAGGCTGAGGGTTATGAGGATTCTGATGCTGCTAAGATTACTGTGACTCTCACAGGTGCTACTTCTGTAGATTGGTTCACTCAGACCGTATCTCTTCCTGAGGAGGAGAATCCAGCAGAGGATGTATATCGTTGCAACACTATCAACTTCACTTGGAAGGGTACTGGCGTTGCAGAGATTAAGTACAACCTCTACCTCGCAGAAAGCCTTGAAGGCGTGAGCAAGGATCAGATTATCAAGGACCTTCAGTTTGTTGAAGATGCAGTTCTTACTGAGGTTAACGGTGAGGGCTTCTCTGCTGCGTTCTCTCCAGTTAGTGGTGGCGTTACATATGCTCTTTGCGTTGAGGTAACTAATAATGATGGTGTTAAGTTCTTTACTCGTTCAGATATCACTACTGAGACAGCTGTTACATCTGATGCAGCAAAGGCTTGGTTGGGTACTTGGACAGCTACAACAGCTAAGACTATTACAATTCAGCCAAATGCTGCTGGTGATGATATTGCTACAAGTTTCGCTGATAAGAACGATACATTTACACTCAAAATTACCTCGAACCCTAACAATCCAAACCAGGTAGATGTAGATGGTCTTAGCGTAATGGGCGAGGGCTTCACTACAGTTGGTATTGTTGAGGGTAACAAGCTAAATATTATGTCAGGTATTTATCTCGGTATGAGCCAAAATCTTTATATCTACTGGTTGTCGTTCATCATTCTTGATGGCGATTACTCTACAGCTCAGATTGTTGAATGGGAGCAGCCTGCATACGTTCTTACAATGGCCCAGGATGGCACTGTTACTGGCGAGACTTACAAGGACAAGGCTCAGTATAAAGATGGCACTGAGGTAGACTACGAGGTAGTATCATCAGAGGTTTATGGTGTAAATGAGCAGGGTCAGATCTCATTCTTTATCAATGCATGGCCTGCAGTTTACCGTGCAGGTGCAATGCAGGTAACTAAGGCTGATGCTAATGTTTCTGCAAAGCCATATAGCGTTAAGTCTCCTAACCTCCCTGTAATGTCAACTAATGTCACTTGCGCTTGGTAATATATAGCTTGTGATATATATCATGACCCTATCCCAAAGTGGATAGGGTCTTTTTTTGTCGGTTAAAAGCAAAAAATGTTGCGGATGTTGCTATATTCAAGAAAAAATTGTATATTTGTGATTGCAAAATAGTGTGACTATGGACTACGCAAAGGAATTAGAGAACTACGCACCAGCGCATACCGAAGCGCAAGTAGGCAAGGAGGTGGCCAAGATTAAGATTGCCGCAAACCGCAATGGCAACCCCGATGTATACAAATTCTGCTACTCGGCAATAGACCTTACTACACTCTCGTGTACCGACTCCGTAGAGTCTGTACGTGAGTTCGCACGCAAGGCCGTAGACTTCAACCGAGTATTTCCCAACATACCTAATGTTGCCTCAATCTGTGTATATCCTCCATTTGTTGAGACCGTAGGCCTCGAGGTCGATGGCACACCTATGCGCATCACAAGTGTGGCAGGTGCCTTCCCAGCATCGCAGAGCTTCATCGAGGTTAAGGCCTTGGAGGTGGCTATGGCCATTGAGAATGGTGCTGACGAGGTGGACATCGTGCTTAACCCAGGTATGGTCATGGCGGGCCATATAGAGGAGGCTGCCAGCGAGGTAGAGCTACTTCGTGAGGAGGCCAAGGATGTAGTCCTCAAGGTTATCATCGAGTCGGGTGCGCTCAAAACTCCTGAGCTTATCCGTCGTGCGTCGCTGGTGTCGATGTTTGCCGGTGCCGACTTTGTGAAGACCTCGACAGGTAAGATTGATGTTGCCGCAACACCTGAGGCTGCCTTTGTCATGTGTCACGCTATCAAGGATTACTACAACGCTACAGGCCGTAAGGTGGGCTTCAAGGCCGCAGGTGGCGTGCGCACCCCTGAGGATGCCGCCCTCTACTATACCATCGTAGAGGAGGTTCTCGGCAAGGAGTGGCTCACAACCGATCTCTTCCGTATTGGCGCATCGTCAGCAGCGAATAATTTGATTTCGGCGATAGTCGACAAGTCTACCAAATACTTTTAATTTTCGATTATAAGGCCGCATCTGCGACCTCTCAATCATTGGGCTGAATAGGGAATACGTCAAGTATGTCCTATCCAGCCCAATTTCTTAATCGAGGCCACATCTACAACCTTCTAATCAAAAATTTTTAAGACCGTTAGGACCATTGAGAACATTAGGGACATTAGGAGGTCGGGTATCAGCTTTGTGCGCAACCATCTTAATTGTCTTATAGGTCTTACGCGTCTTAATTTTTTTATG
>JAZNQJ010000029.1:0-2184 GCA_045590115.1 Alistipes sp.
CGACCTCGAGTTCGGCACTGGCGCCCTGAAGGTGACACCTGCCCACGACGTCAACGACTATATGCTCGGCGAGAAGTATGGCTTGGAGACAATCGACATCTTCAACGACGACGGCACCATCAACGACAAGGTGGGACTATATGTGGGTATGGAGCGCTTCGAGTGTCGTCGCATTATCGAGGACGACCTCACCGCCGCAGGCCTTATGGAGAGGGTGGAGCCTTACACCAACAACGTGGGCTACTCGGAGCGTACGGGCGTAGCCATCGAGCCTAAGCTCTCTATGCAGTGGTTTTTGTCTATGGGCGAGCTTGCCGAGCCAGCAACAAAGGCTGTGTTGGAGGATGTCATCAAGTTTGTGCCTACGAAGTATAAGAATACCTACCGCCACTGGATGGAGAACATCAAGGATTGGTGTATCTCACGCCAGCTGTGGTGGGGTCATCGCATCCCTGCCTACTACTTACCAAAGGGTGGCTACGTCGTTGCCGAGACCGCCGAGGAGGCATTGCGCTTGGCTCAAGAGAGGGATGCGTCGCTCACAATGGCCGACCTACGTCAAGATGAGGATGTCCTTGATACTTGGTTCTCGTCGTGGCTATGGCCTATATCTGTATTTGACGGCATCAACAACCCCGATAACGAGGAGATTAACTACTACTACCCTACCAACGACCTTGTCACCGGCCCCGACATCATCTTCTTCTGGATTGCCCGTATGATTATGGCGGGCTACGAGTGGCGACAGGAAAAGCCATTCTCTAACGTATACTTCACAGGTATCGTGCGTGATAAGCTCGGCCGCAAGATGTCGAAGCAGCTGGGTAACTCACCCGACCCCCTCGACCTGATTGCCAAGTATGGCGCCGACGGCATGCGTATAGCGATGCTCATGTCGGCCACTGCGGGCAACGACGTCATGTTCGACGAGGCGTTGTGCGAGCAGGGACGCAACTTCTGCAACAAGATATGGAACGCCTACCGCCTTATCAACATGTGGGAGGTTAGCGCCGCACAGCCACAGCCCGAGGCAGCACGTGAGGCCATAGCATGGTTTGGGGAGGTTATGATGCAGCGCATCGAGCTTGTCAACCACCTTATGGCGCAGTATCGCATCTCCGAGGCATTTACCGAGCTTTACCGCCTGTTCTGGGACGACTTCAGCGGCTGGTATTTGGAGCTTGTCAAGCCAGTATACGGCACTCCTGCCGACGTTAAGACCATCGAGGCTACCAAGCACTTCTTCGACGAGCTGCTGCGTCTGATGCACCCATTCATGCCATTCATCACCGAGGAGATATGGCAAGATTTGAAACCCGAGGAGGGTACCGTATCTATCTGCGTAGCACGTGAGCCTAAGGCCGAGCGCAAGGCCAATGAGGGCATCTTGTCACGCTTCGAACTTGCGAAGGAGGTAATCACCGCCATACGTAACATCCGCAAGCAGCGCAACATAGCACAGAAGGAGG
Organism: Alistipes sp.; assembly: GCA_045590115.1. Classification (GTDB taxonomy): domain Bacteria; phylum Bacteroidota; class Bacteroidia; order Bacteroidales; family Rikenellaceae; genus Alistipes. The sequence continues at coordinate 1,470 of JAZNQJ010000029.1, forward strand.
CGCTGAAGCTCAACTACATTGCCGACGATAACTTCCCACAGGAGTTTGCCGCCGTCATCGCCAAGTTGGGTAACATCGAGGCTATCACCGCCGTTACGGATAAGGATGCCACAGCTGCTCCGTTCATCGTCAAGACCACTCAGTATTTTGTGCCACTGGAGGGCAACATCGACCGTGATGCCGAGCTTAAGAAGCTGGGTGCCGACCTTGAGTACTACGAGGGTTTCTTGGCATCTGTTATGAAGAAGCTCTCCAACGAGCGCTTTGTGTCGTCAGCCCCCGAGAAGGTTGTTGCCAACGAGCGTGCGAAGCAGGCCGATGCCGAGGCTAAGATTGCCGCCATCAAGGAGCAGATAGCAGCACTGAAATAGTTAGCGGTATGCCAGAGATTACTATATATACCGATGGCTCGGCCTTGGGCAACCCGGGGCCTGGAGGCTATGGCGTGGTTCTGTTGTCGGGCCCTCACCGCAAGGAGCTGAGCCAGGGCTACCGCCTCACGACAAACAACCGCATGGAGCTTATGGCGGTGTGTGTGGCGTTAGAGGCGTTGCGCTTTCGCGGTAGCAACGTCACGCTCTTCTCCGACTCGAAATATGTTGTCGAGGCCGTCAACCAACGCTGGATATTCGGCTGGGAGCGCACAGGGTTCAAGGGCAAGAAAAACCCCGACCTGTGGATGCGCTTCTTGAACATCTACCGCCAGCATAATGTC
>JAZNQJ010000030.1:0-1834 GCA_045590115.1 Alistipes sp.
ATGCCTGCGGAGCTTATCGAGAAGCTCGTAGCTGCCAAGAACTACCTTGCTGCATACTTCAACGTACGTCAGCTCTCGTTCGGCATGCTCGATATGGCATGGCATACAATCACCGAGCCTTATACTGGCGACATCCTCGACTTCGAGGTTAAGGCAATCGCTCCTACGCAGATTACCCCTATTGTTGAGGGTACGGCTATGGGCCCCGCCTTCACGCATATCTTCAGTGGTGGCTATGCTGCTGGTTACTATGGCTATAAGTGGGCAGAGGTGCTTGCTGCTGATGCCTTCTCTTACTTCGACGAGAAGGGTATCTTCGACCATGAGGTAGCCAACAAGTTCCGTTACGAGGTATTGGAGAAGGGTGGCCACGAGCATCCTATGGATCTCTACGTTAACTTCCGTGGTCATAAGCCACAGACCAAGGCTCTTATCGACCAGATGGGTCTTGAGTAGTCGCTACTCAACGATACAAAAAACACCTGCAGAAATCTCTGCAGGTGTTTTTTTTATTGGGAGGGGGCAGATACTGTCGCTCGACAAAAAAAATGCGGATGGGCTGTACTTGGGCGTACTGCTCATTCGCATTTTCTTTTGTTAGCGGAAGTAGATGCTGCCTTATCTCAAAAAATCGTAGGTAAGGAAGGTGAAGGGGTATTCAAACTCCTCCCCACGCTCATGATGCTCCTCATGCACAAGCTGCCACTTGCTACAATCAAACTCGGGGAATGAGGTGTCGCCCTCATAGTCATGCTCCACACGTGTGAGGTATATACGGTCAGCAACCTTAAGTGCCTCGGCATATATCTGCGCACCGCCAATCACAAAAATCTCCTCATCATCGCCCGCAAGACGTACGGCCTCCTCCAAAGAGTGTGCCGTAAGCGCACCCTCAAAGGTTGCGTCAGAGCGTGTGATAACGATGTTTGTGCGCTTAGGAAGTGGTTTAGAGCCTAACGACTCGAAGGTCTTGCGTCCCATGATCACAGCGTGACCCGAGGTCGTTGTGCGGAAGAAGCGCATATCCTCCTTAATATGCCATAGCAGGGCATTTTTATCTCCAATGGTGCCGTTCTGTGCTACGGCAACGATGATACTTAACATAGTCTTGGTTTAGAATGATAGTGGTGCTTTAATTGCGGGGTGTGGGTCATAGCCCTCAAGCGTGAAGTCCTCGTAGCGATAGTCAAATATCGACTTTACGTCGGGGTTAAGCTTTAACGTAGGTAGCTGGCGTGGCTGACGGCTAAGCTGCTCATCTGCCTGCTCAAGGTGGTTGAGATAGAGGTGTGCATCGCCCAGCGTATGTACAAAGTCGCCAAGCTCGAGGCCACACTCCTTGGCAATCATCATCGTGAGCAGTGCATACGATGCAATGTTGAATGGCACGCCAAGGAAGCAGTCGGCACTGCGCTGATATAGCTGGCACGACAGTTTACCCTCAGCAACGAAGAATTGAAACATTGTGTGGCATGGTGGCAGAGCCATATCCTCAACCTCGGCAACGTTCCATGCCGAGACAATCATACGTCGTGACGTAGGGTTTGTCTTGAGCGTATTTATCACATTTTGTATCTGATCGATGCTCTCGCCCGAAGATTTTGGCCATGAGCGCCACTGATAGCCATACACATGGTTAAGGTCGCCAAAGCGGTAGCCCTCAATGGGTGACTCTACGCCTGCAGCAGCGAGGAAGGTATCAAGGTCTACGGGCAGCACGCCATGCTTCACGCATAGCTCGTTATAGTAGCGGTAGGCATCGCTATCCCAGATATGTACGCCATTCTCCACAAGATACTTTATATTGGTGTCGCCACTGAGAAACCACAACAAC
>JAZNQJ010000031.1:0-12624 GCA_045590115.1 Alistipes sp.
CTCAAAATGCTCATTTACGCTTAGTAAACTCCGCTTTTTCAGGCTTCGCATGCCTAAAACTACATCTTTTTCTTCAATCTCATGACAAAAGTGGGGGGGCTAATTTACTTTTTAGTCACCCCATGTGTGGGTATGTTCATGGTGTGTGTTATCCTCTATATATTTGCGGGTATACTTTTATATACCTATGAGGGTGTGTTCATTGTTGTCGGTAGTATTGATTGTAGCCCTATGTTCACGGGTATACGGAAGTATACTCGTGTAGGTTTAGGTATTCTCGGTGTGTGTTGGTGGCATGAGTTACAACTGTGTTCGTGGGTATACTTTTATATACCCATGTGAGTGTGTTCATTGTTTGTCAGTAGTATTGGTTGTAACTCTATGTTCATGGGTATATAAAGATATACCCAAGAGGAAGAGTGTTCTGTTCCTGAAGAGTATGCTGTCCTCTGTGTTTAGGGGTATATATTTGTATACCCATGAGGGTGTGGGGCACTTGTGGGGTGTGTGATTGAAAGGAGTTGCCCGATGTGTCCAAGGGTATACTTTTATATACCCATGAGGTAGAGATATCTGTTCCTGAATAGTATGTTGCAATTGTGTTCATGGGTATACAAAACTATACCCATGAGAGAGTTAGCACGTAGACGATATATGAATTGGGTCGGTTTAGAGAAGTCTCCCGGACTTACGGGTATATATTTGTATACCCATGAGAGTGTGGGGGACTTGTGGAGTGTGTGATTGAAAGGAGTCGTACTGTGTGTTCATGGGTATATTTTTATATACCCGCATTGAGGGTGGTGGTACCAGAGAGGGGATATTCGTATTTGTGGGTATACTTTTATATACCCGTGGTGGTTTAGGTATTCTTGGTGGTGCTAAGGGTGAATGTGTTGCAACTGTGTATGTGGGTATACTTTTATATACCCATGAGAGTGCGGGGTACTTGTGGGGTGTGTGATTGAAAGGAGTTGCACTATATGTTTACGGGTATACTTTTATATACCAGCATCGAGGAGGGTGGAGGTACAAGAGAGGGGATATTCGTATTTGTGGGTCTGCTTTTATCTAAAATTATTTGCAATGTCCCTGCGAGAAGTGTTGTTTGTTTCGGAAAATATTCGTATCTTTGTATTGTCGTGCGGTGCGTTGCACTGTGCGATGACATGCTAACGAAAGTGTTTTTCGCAAGTCCCCAATCGGAAATCAGCTCCACACTTTCTTTTTACCACCTGTCGTCATAGGAGTTGGGATGGCGTCAAACCAAACTTTTCACTATGAAAAAATTTTTACTACTTCTTGCTGTTGCCATTGCTGCAACATCATGTTCTACCTTGGTAAACACATCTACACACAAGGAATTTAATGTTAATACGCCTTATGCTGTACCTATCGTTGCCGATTTGGATATCTCTAAGACAAAGGTGATGTATACGTATATTCCACCTAAGAGCATCCAGCGTGGTGGACAGCGAAATGTCGTTAATACAGCTGTACGTGAGGCTTTAGTGGCAAACGGAAATGCCGATGTAATGGTAGGTCTTGAGACCCAGATTAGCTACAATTTCTTCAGAAAGATTACCTCTATTGTAATAACTGGATATCCAGCTAAGTATAAGAATTTCAGAAATTTGAAAGAGGAGGTGTGGTACGAGATACCATATTTCCAAACAAATCATGAAAAGCGCACCTTCGTACTTAGAAAATAATTAAGTATTAGTAACAAGTTTTTCTCACAATGATGAAGCGTTTATTTGTTACAATGTTGCTCGCACTCGTTACGCTCTGCTCATATGGTCAGAGTGGACGTTTGGTGCATGGGTGCGTTTTTGATGCTAAGGGTATTCCTGTAGAGGGCGCACAGATAGCCACTATTAACGGGGATGTTCTATGTCATACCAATCAAGATGGCACGTTCAAAGCGCAAACATCTTCATTAATGCCTGATTTAATCATTACGCATGATGGTTATAAATCAAAACGAGTAAAGTCGGATGGCTCATATCTTGTAATTAAGATGTTTAAGGGTAGTGAGGTTTACCCTGCTAAGCGTGGTTTCCAGCAGCAAGTATCATTTGGTTGGTGGTGGAGTGAATCTTGGGATGACCCCAATTATAGCGCACTCAGATTTAGTTATATCGGCGGTATGCGTTTTAACGACTACTTCTTTGCCGGAGTAGGTGCTGGTTTAGATATAGGTATGTCTAATACCCATAAACCTACAGCTGAGTCAGATGAATGGGGAGATTATAAGTTAGAAACTGTAGGTGGTTGGCATGTGAGTAATGATTATCTACCCATGCAGTCTATTGCGATACCGTTGTTTGTGAACTTTAAGGGCTACTTTACCAGGACTAAGGTTGCGCCATATCTATCGTTCTCGGCAGGTGCAAGATTATCAACAGGCAAAAAACTTGAGATCTATGACATGTCCGGTAACTATGACCTTACACTACGATATGGAGCGTTTAAGCCATTTTTCGAGGTTGCTGCAGGTGTAAACTACCGTAAATCAGCGGATAGAAACTACACTTTCCAATTTGGATATTACACTCACAATATCAAGGAATTTTATGGGTGGGGTGGTTATGCCCTTGATGATGAGTGGAGTCACGGTTTCTCAATGTCGATAGGTATGACATTCTAACCGTTTAGCGTTCTATAGATAATAAGCCGCTCTTTAATCGTAAGAGCGGCTTATTGTATATTATGGAGTCACAACAATACCTCCTCGCCATTGTTGCCCATAGGTATAACTTTATCACGATAAGATAGATTATTTGCGAAAAATAATTAACTTTGCAACGATAAAGGTAGAACAACTAAAAACTAATTGATACACAACTATGGAATTAAAGGATATTTTGGCTATCTCTGGCCAGCCCGGTTTGTATAAGTTCGTAGCGCAGTCTATGCGTGGCGTTATCGTTGAGTCGCTTATCGATGGTAAGCGTATGAATGCTTCGGCAACATCACGTGTTAGTGCCTTGACCGAGATATCAATGTTCACTGAGGGCGAGGATATTGCATTGGCCGACGTGTTTACCAATATCTGGAACTACACCGAGGGTAAGCAGGCTATCTCTCACAAGGAGTCGCCAGAAAAGATCAAGGAGGAGTTTGCAAAGGTACTCCCTGAATACGATCGTGAGCGTGTTCACGTGTCGGATATGAAGAAGTGCTTCGCATGGTACAACACCTTGGTTGAGGCGGGATTCACCGAGTTCAAGCTCCCAACCGACGGCGAGGAGCAATAGAAAAAGTCTTAGGTTTCAAGGGCTGGCTAAGTTACTTTTTAGTCAGCCCCTTTTTTATGGTGCAAAACTACTCCTTAACCTCGTACCTAAGCCATACAGTTTGGCCAAGTACCTCTGCGCTACATAGGTTAAGTTGTGTGGCTGGGCGGTCATGGTCGCTAATGCCATCAAAGGCCGCTACCATGCCTGCACGACCATCGAGCGAGGCGATCATATGACAAATAGTATATGGTCTCATATCTCTAAAGATTTTTCTTCGGTTAGTAATCTGCGTTTTTGTTCAAGCTGCTCGCCATCACGCTTGCCATTGTAGCCACCCAATGAGCCATCTGCTGCCACCACACGATGACATGGCACCTCGGGGGCAAAGGGGTTGCGCCTTAATGCCTGACCTACGGCCTGTGCGCTACGACATCCTATGCGGCGGGCAAGCTCGCCATAGGTTATGGTCTCTCCTCGAGGCACATCGAGCAGGGCTAAGTAGACCCTACGCTGAAACTCCGTAATGGTCGTGGAGCGTAGTACCTTATCACGTATATCGCTCATTGTCACTATCTTGAACGTTGCATATGCCACATCTGATGGCCTAAGAATGGTTTAACACCTACACGCCTAAAGCCCAACGAGGTGTATAGTCGCTCGGCCGAGGGGTTGTTGAAGTCTACGATAAGGCCCACATGCTCATATCCACGCTCGAAGGCTCGCTGCGTCATAGCCTCAATCAGCCTTCGCCCGATGCCCATGCCTCGAAAGTCTTGAAGCACACCGAGCGAGTCTAAGTAGAACTCTCCCGCCTGGGTCTCATCCTCGATTGTAGGCACCTGGCCGAGATGTTGCTCGAGTAGCGGAAAGATAGGCTCACGCAGCTGCTCAAGCATAGCGCCATCGTAGCCCACGAGCGCACCTGCAGCCCTGCCACCGACCTCTGCAACGAGCGTATTGCGATAGCTATACTGCGACACCTCACGCTGGGCAAGTGTCAGAAACACAGGGTATATGGGGTGTGATGTGTCGTAGCCTACGGCCATACATACAGCTTCGGCAATCAGCGCAGCATCTGTCACACGTGCCTCACGAATCATAATATCTCGAGTATCCATACCACAAAGTTAACAAAATGTTTTTGGATAACCCTTTTCCTATTACTCTTTTTTGAGTATCTTTGTTACAGATTAAAACCGCAAAGAGTATGAAGATAGCAATTATTGGAGCTGGTAATATGGGTGGTGCTTTGGCACGAGGACTTGCCAAGGGAAGTGTCATCGCCACCTCGGACATCTATGTCGCTAACCCCTCAACACCAAAGCTTGAGGCGCTCAAACGAGAGTTCCCTGAGTTTAACACCACAACCAATAATTGCGAGGCTGTGGCAGCTGCCGATATGGTTGTGCTTGCCGTAAAGCCATGGAAGGTGGTGGAGGTCTTAGAGGAGATTAAGCCACGTGTGGACTATGCTCATTGTGGTGTTGCCTCGATGGTCGGAGGTCTTGGCATAGAGCAACTTAGCGAGTGGCTTGACAAGGGCGATGGAGTGCTTCCAGCCACCTACCTCATAATCCCCAATACGGCTATTGCCACGATGAGTAGCATGACATTTATCGCCTCGGCACGCTCTACTGAGGCTCAGGATAAGTTCCTGCTTGAGGTGTTCAACGAGCTTGGCGAGGCTATGCTTGTTGATGAGGGTCTTATCCCTGCAGGCACGTCGTTGGCATCGTGCGGCATAGCATATGCCCTGCGCTACATACGTGCCGCTATGGAGGGAGGTGTGGAGCTTGGCTTTAGGGCTGATGATGCTAAGCGTATCGTGATGCAGACCCTGCGTGGTGCTGCCGATATCCTTGCTGCGAATGGCAGCCACCCCGAGGCGGAGATTGATCGTGTCACCACCCCTGGAGGCCTTACAATCAAGGGACTCAACGCCATGGAGGCCGCCGGCTTTACACCGAGCGTTATAGAGGGACTCAGAGCATCAACGAAAAGATAAAAATATGGCGGTTGACTAACCGCCATATTTTATTTCAGCCTCTTGCCATCCGAGAAGGCGTTGCCCACAACCTCACCAAGCTCAATGTAGTGATGGTTTATAGGGTCGTAGGTTATGGGGCGTAGTTTGCGGTAGTAGACCTTGCCGTCGGTGAGTATGCGCTCATCGGCACTTATGTTCACGATGCGACCCACAAGGTGGTTGCTATCCTCGTCGTACGACACCATCTCGCACTCTAAGGTAAATGGTAACTCGTTAATAATAGGAGCATTGACAACCTCCGAGCGTAGAGCCGTAAAGCCTGCCTTAGCGAACTTATCCGCCTCCTTATTACCCGACACGATGCCCACATAGTCACATGCTGCGAGTTGCTCAACGGTGGCCATGCTTACGGTAAATGCCTTCGTAGCAAGTATATTCTTCGTGGTCTTATGTCCCTCAGAGATGCAAATGCCTATATGGTCATCGGTAAATATTCCGCCCCAAGCAGCATTCATCGCATTAGGCTTACCATCAGCATCATACGCCGCCACAATCAACACCGGCATAGGATATAACCAGCTCTTAGCTCCAAAACTCTTTCGCATAATTATTCTTTTTTTAGTCTATATGTTAACATTCAATTTTTTTGCCATGAGGCTCCTCAGCAAACCATGTTTCGTTAGCTCGGCGTGTGGCAAAGGCAGAGTTAAAGCGGGCGGCGGCAAGCGAGTATTTTATGCCGTAGAAGCGGCGTGCCTTCGTGGGGCATACCACAATGCAACGGCCACACTTGATGCACTTTACCTTGTCAACGCCCTTAGGTGCTGCGGGGTCTATAGCTCCCGTAGGACATAGGCGGGCGCACGCTCCGCAAGCACTGCATTTTTTCGATGCCGTAGGCCAAATAGGTATTCCTCCAGGCACTTTATATGGTCGGTTGCCTGGGAGTGATATTGCCCCAAATCCCTTTGCAACCAACGCAGCGCTCCTCTCTGCAAAAGCCTTAATCTCTGATATATCCTCCGCATCGGGGCGAGCCTTACCAACCTTAGGGAAGATGGAGTGCTGGGCAATGAAAGCTCCTGCCGACACAGTGCGAAAGCCACACTCAATCATGATGTCGTGAAGCTCTAAAACGGCATCATCGTAGTGGCGATTGCCATATACAGCCACTACCACCACAGGGGTATCATTGCCACGAAAGCGACGTAGTCGCTCAACAGTTATAGCCGGAACACGACCCGCATATACAGGCACACCAACAACCATAAGCTCATCAGCAGGAATTGTCACAATCTCGGTTGATGCATCGTTGGTTATATCGTATGTCGTAACCTCGTTTGAAAGGTTGGCTGCCACAGCTTCAACCACACGCTTTGTGGTATAAGTGGCACTAAAATAGAGGGTTGTTATCTTCATGATTGCCTATGATTTCCTTTTGTGTATCAAGTAATTGGCGTCTACTCGACTACTTCAACATAAAAGCTGACAGGTCGAAAGCCATCGTTGCACGAGAGCATGGCCGAATGAGGGTTCTGCATCCAACCATCAAAGAAGTTGCCACCGCCAGCAGCCAACTCGCTTACAAATGGCAATAGCGTCTCCCAAGCACTGTCGCACATACCTTCAGGCTTAGCACAATTCTCCACGATAAAGGTCTGCCCCAGACGCATATCGCAGGTATGTTCAATAGGATTTTCGTATTGCGCCATAAGGTCTGCATACTGCGTAATACGCATTACGGTAACTCTTATCTTCTTCATTTTATCTCACCATCTATCCTTCGTTTAACAACTGAAAAAGCCTTCTGGTAGAGAGCTGAGTCTGACATCGTCTGTAGCATCTCCTTAAAGCGGCTCATTGGTACAGCAAACGTCAGCTCGTTCTTAGGTACAAGGGGTCGTGCCGAGGGGTCAAACATGCCGAGGAAGGCACGACGGCCACCCTTACGGTTCTCCACCGTAGCAAACGTAATGACCGCAGCACAGCCCGATGCAAACTTTGTGGTAACGGCATCCTCGGCATCGTTGTCGTAGAATGCCCATGTGCATAGTCCCGACAAGATATCGGGCGTAGCGAAGAATACTACGGCCTCAACACCCTCCCAGCTTGTGAGCTTGTCGACACGCTGAAAGTTTAGATATGGTCTTTGTGTAAGCTCTATATCGAGGCTCTCGACATACTTTCGCACTTGCTCGGGGGTCTGCTTGTAATGCTCGGTTTGGGACACAAAGAGTGGTACACGCTCGGGCATGGGGCGAAAGGCGGTATATAAGCTACCACCTCCGCACTGCACCGTCTCGGCAGTAAGTGTCAAAGGATTACCATCACATACCTTGCGTATAGAGCCAATCATGCATCGTGGCACACGACTATCAGGGTTAACGGCAGTATCGCCATACCAAAGGGCTATTGGCAGCGGCGCAGCCTCGCCAAACGCCTCACGAAACTTCAGGATAAACTCTTGCGGTGTCATAACAATATGTAGATACCTTTTTAGTAGCGAATGTTGTAGCCGAGGTGCGCTGTCTCGGTGCAGGTGATGCGCTCGGTGAGGTTGCCACATTGGATGGTAAATGTACCCTCCTCCAAGTGCCACTTGCCATCGTTAGCGGCCATGGCCAGCTCCTCAGCTCTAACATCAAACTCTACCGTAACACTTTTTCCTGCAGCAACATCTACCTTCTCGAAGTCTCGCAGACGGCGTGCATCAGGTACTACCGAGGCTACATCATCGTTGATAAAGAGCAGTACGCTCTCCTTGCCATCACGCTTGCCCACATTCTTAACATCTACGGCAATGCGGATAGTGTCGCCGGCCTTAAACTCCTTGCCATTCAACACTCGCAGGTTGCTATACTCATACTCAGTATACGACAGGCCATAGCCAAATGCCCACTGCACAGATACCACAGCGTTATAGTCGTAAGCACCCTCCATAGTACCTACGCTCTCCGACACCTTATGGTCGTATGTGGTCATGGCGTTAGAGTACTTTTGGTAGGTGTATGGCAACTTGCCCGAAGGGTTAACATTGCCATAGAGTATATCGGCCAAGGCACGTGCGCCCTCAGTACCTGGAAGATAGGTGTGAACAACGGCTGCTGTATCATCAACAAACGATGATATGATGCGGCCACGACCCTCGTTAAGCACAACCACCACAGGCTTGCCCGTAGCGATGAGTGCCTTGGCGAGCTGCTGCTGATTCTCCGAGAGTGCCATCTCGGTGATGTTACCTGGGGTCTCGCAGTATGAGTTCTCGCCGATGCAGAGGACAACGACATCTACATCTTTGGCCGCCTCTACCGCTGCCTCGATGTCGATGTTGCACTCCGAGGCAAAGTGTCCCTCAGAGGCATACTCCACGCCAGCTACGTAGCGTACGTTATCGCCGCCGATAGCACGTATAGCATCTACAAACGTAACGCCCTCGGGGAGTACCTTATCCACTATGTCGCCCTGCCATGAGTAGCTCCAACCACCACACAGCGGACGCATACGATTGGCGTTAGGGCCTGTAACGAGGATGCGAGCATCAGCCTTGAGAGGGAGTATGTTGTCCACATTTTTAAGTAGCGTAATAGACTCTGTTGCAGCCTCGTAGCACGCCTGGCGAATCTCCTCGCCCTGGAACTTAGGGTAGTCCTCGAGGTAGGTGTTTGGCCTATCAAGCAGGCCGAGGCGAATCTTCATGCGGATGATGCGTCGTGCAGCATCGTCGATACGCTCCATCGACACTTTGCCCTCGTTGACAAGCTTGATGAGCAGTGGGCAGAAGTTGATGTCGTAGGGTATCATCGACATGTCGACACCGGCGTTGATGGCCAGACGTATAGCATCCTTATAGTCTACGGCAATCTTCTCACGAGTGTATAGGTTTGCAATGTCTGCCCAATCGGTAACGACCATGCCATCCCAATTAAGGCCCTCCTTGAGCCATACGGTAAGTAGCTCATAGTCAGCATGTGTGGGTATGCCATTTACCGATGCTGAGTTAACCATGATTGACAGCGCACCCGCTTCGATAGCCGCCTTGAAAGGCGCAAAGTGCTTCTCACGAAGCTCGGCGATAGAGACATATGCTGGCGTGCGGTCCTGACCCGAGTTGGTCATGCCGTAGGCCATGTAGTGCTTGGGGCATGATGCAATGTGGTATTGGTCGATATTGTTGGGATCCTCACCCTGATATCCGAGTACCATCTCACGTGCAAGTTCGGCAGTAAGGTAGGCATCCTCCGAGAAGCTCTCCCATTGACGTGGCCACGAGGCCTTGCGACCAAGGTCGAGTGTTGGCGAGTATGTCCATGGTATGTTGCTGGCACGCACCTCGTAGGCTGTCATCTCGGCCATCTTACGCACCATGGAACGGTTGAACGACGCTGCGGCATTCACCTCCTGGGGGAAGAGTGGCGATGCCCATGTGTATGTAGCGCCATGAATTGCGTCGATGCCGTAGAGCGTGGGCAGACCTGTGTACTTTAGCGACACCTCGTTGATCTTGCTAACTATCTTGTTCCACTCCTCGGCGGTCTGTGCCTTGCCTGGGGCATTAAGCACCGAGCCAAACATATACTGCTTGGCTACAGCCTCCAGCACATCCTCTTTGAGGATAAACTTCTTGTCATCGGCAACGCCCGTTACGCTGTTGCCAAACATGTCAATGCCTAACTCGGCCATCTGTCCTACCTTCTGCTCGAGGGTCATGCCCTTGAGAATCTTCTCAACCCTACGCTCAATTTTGCTGTCACGTGCGATTGCTGGAGCAACCTCCTGAGCCGCTACGGAAAGAGTCGACGCAGCCAACAAAAGGGTGCAAAGGAGTGATTTTACGTTCTTCATAATCGTATGATGTTAATGTGTTAGTATCCGCCCAACGGAATATTGCGATATAGACCATCACAAAGTTACACATAATCCTCGAACAAAAAAAGAGAAAGGTTGTAAAAACAAAACAAATTATCCGCACCATGTTTTGATGCGGATAATATATTTTGTTGTCGCCCCTGAGTGTCACAATGCCTCTATGGTGCGTGTGCGCAACGACTCTCGTGCCTTGCGGATATAGAGTTTAACTACATCGGCAGGCAGGTTTGATGAGCGCACAAACGCCCTCGTTGCATCGGGGAACTTCGCCAATGCAGTCGCCAATAGCCACGCAACGCCCATCCGCACATAGTATGGCTCCGCACCCTGCACAATGCCCTGTTGCGCCACCTTTGGCTTACCTTTGACGGTTTTATACCTCGACTTTATGCGCCCGAAATCGAGTCCATTGATGCGCTCAAAAACCTTGTCGAGCCACTCCTCGTTGAGAAAATAGCACATCGCCACAACCACCGCAAAGCGCACCTCAAACTCGCTTTCAGAGTCAAACCAACGCTCCAAAAACGCCCACAGAGTCGCCTTGTCGGCATGCGCCATCCACTTTGCGTGAGCGCAGTAGGAGTCGCACACAGCCCAATTATCCATTATGGGTACATAGCGACGGAGCATTGCCAACCGCTCATTGAGAGAACACTTCGTAAGATTTATAAGATAGCCCCAGATGACGGTCTCCTCATAGCAAAGGTACTCGCTCGGCACTGCCTCAAACGCACAAATCACCTCGGCTCCATTGACGCATATTCGGTGCGTTCCATCTGGCATAACAACCTCGCCACCCTCGCGTGTGAGCAGCTTTGCGACCTGCTTAATCTCGGGTGAATGAAGCCCCATAACACGCCTTTCGGGCAACGCATTCACCACTCGCAAATGCCCCTCCCGATACCGCTCCTCCGTGCGAAATCGGTCACAAACCAATAGCTGTAAAAGATGGTCGATCATTAGATTATTCGTCTTTGAAAAATCCATCAATGAAAGCAACCTGTTCATCATTCAATTCCATATACTGAACATGTCGCTTGATACCAATCTTCTCCAAACTTGCGCGAGAAAGATTGTTACCTTGATACATTTGTGCAGTAGGGATCAATTTATAGCATGGTTTGTTGCCTACAAAAGGCACATGCCAACAATCCCTATCGTTACGCATGCAGTTAGTGTCAGCAACCTCAAGTCGATATCTAATTTGGTTATGTTCTTTCCCTATCAAAAATAGGTAACAAACATCACCAACAAGCATATGTTTATTGCGGGCTGTAACCCAATATATACACCCTAATTCATTGACACTTTTAACATGGTCAATCATAGATTCTTTCCCCTTGAGGATGAATTTTCTTATCGTTCTCATTTTATACATTTATTACAATCAATAAGCCCTATGCCGAGCTAATATCGTAGGCAATATTAACTAATATTTCAATCCTACGGCTCCACCGCCACCTTAATCACACCATCCAATTTATTCTCGAACAGGTGGTACGCCTCGGCGATGTCGGTGAGTTTGTAGCGGTGCGTAATCAGTGGTGTGGTGTCAATCTTGCCCGCCTCGATTAGTCGCAAAATCTCCGCGCAATCACAGCCATCCACACCGCCCGTTTTGAAGGTCAGATTCTTGCCGTACATCTCGGGCAGAGGCAGCATCTGCGGCTTATCGTACAGCGCCACAACCGTCACAGTCGCATTCGGGCGAGCGCACTCCCACGCCAGGCGGAAAGTGTCCTCCGCACCCGCAACCTCCAACACCACATCAGCCCCTCCACGCTCGCATTTTTGGCGCACTATGGCGATGCAATCCTCCGGCGCAACAACTTCCACGCTCGGATAGTGTTCACGCACGAAACGGGCTCTTTCGGACGATTTCTCGCACACGATGATATGCTTCGGCTGCTTCAACATCACGCACAGCAGCGTGCAAATTCCCGTAGGCCCTGCACCGATAATCAGCACCGTGTCGTCGGGCTTAATCACCGAAATTCTAGCCGCCCAAAATCCCGTTGCCAGCACATCGCCCACGAACAACGCCTGCTCGTCGCTCACGCTATCGGGTATGCGGTTGAGACCTTGGTCAGCATATGACACACGCACATACTCCGCCTGCCCGCCATCGATGCGACAGCCGAGCGCCCAGCCACCATTCGGGTCGGTGCAGTTGTTCACGAAGCCGTTTTTGCAGAAGAAACACTCGCCGCAGAAGGTCTCCACCTTGACCGTCACGCGGTCGCTCGCCTTGATATTGCGGACTTCGGAGCCAACCTCCTCAACGACGCCAACCATCTCGTGGCCAACGGTTATGCCTGACACAGCACGCAGCACACTGCCGTGCTTGATATGCAGGTCGCTGGTGCAGATACTGCCGAGCGTAATGCGCACAATGGCATCACGCGGGCCTTGTAACTCAGGCTTCGGCTTGTCGATCAACTCGAACTTGCCAGGGGATATATAGGTGTAGGCGAGCATAGGAATTACATCGTTTTTTCTATCAAATATCCCTGTTCTTTGGCACATTCA
>JAZNQJ010000032.1:0-5815 GCA_045590115.1 Alistipes sp.
CCACACTCTCGGGGCGCATAGGGTAGAATGCCAGATGCTCCGAAGTACGAATCTCCATGATGGGCTTCTTGCGCTCCTCATCCTGAGCGGTGGTATCCTGCTTCTCGTTTTTCTCATCGCCAATAAGTTTTATGGACTCCACCTTAACATAGCTACCGGCAACCTCCTGAAGGGTTACACGACGTAGTGCCGCAGCCACCGAGTCGGGAAGATATTTAGGCACCTTGCGCTGTTGTGCAAAGGCTGTAAATGGCGTAACAGCCACGAGGAGTGCTACAAGTAGCACAAATATATCTCTACGGTTTCTCATCATCACATATTTTTTATCAGGCAAAGGTACGAAAATATTGTAAAAAAACACTATCTTTGTGGGATAGAGATAAATTTAAACCTAAAATACTAAATAACCCATGAGAAGACTACTCATACTAAGCATTGTGGCGTTGGCATCGGTGGCAATGGCCTCGGCACAAACATTTGAAGATTACTTTACGGACAAGACCCTGCGCATCGACTACACCTTTGCGGGTAACAGCGCCGAGCAGTATGTAGCCCTGCGTGAGCTATCATCCACTGATGGCTGGTGGGGACGACGTGTAAACCTTGATAACGTACCCCTGAAGGGCAATGGCGACCTCACGCTCTACGATGCGGAGAGTGGCAAGGTAGTATATAAGATATCTTTCTCATCGCTATTCCAGGAGTGGATAACAACACCCGAAGCGGCGACCATTACCAAGAGCTTTGAGTTCACAATCCTTGTCCCCATGCCCCATAAGAGCGTAACTGCCGAGCTTGTACTTCGTGACAACACCGGCAAAGAGAGCAAGCTACGCCATACCGTATCGCCCGAGGATAGGCTTATTCGTGACCGTTCCAAGCAGAGCGCACTACCCTACCGCTATCTACACCAGGGTGGCGACTCTAAGGAGTGTATCGACGTAGTAATCTTGGCCGAGGGCTACACCAGAAAAGAGATGAAGACATTCTACGAGGATGCCCGTATCGCCACCGAAGAGATTCTATCTTACGAGCCATTCAAGTCTCACGCCGACAAGTTTAACTTTATTGCCGTAGAGAGCATCTCCAAGGATAGCAACGTGAGCGTACCTCAGGACGAGGCTTGGCGAGAGACTGCCGTAGGCTCTAACTTCCTTACGTTCTACATGGATCGCTACCTTACCTCAGGCAACGTATATGCCATGTACGACTTGGCAACTAATATCCCTTGCGAGCATTTTATAATCCTCGCTAACACAGATACTTATGGTGGCGGTGGCATCTACAACTCATATACTCTCACCACAGCCCACCACTCGGCATTCCGCCCTGTTGTAGTACACGAATTTGGCCATTCGTTTGGTGGCCTTGGCGACGAGTATTTCTACCTTTCGACAGATAATAACGATGAGATGCACTCGCTAAGTCACGAGCCTTGGGAGCCAAATATCACCACCCTTGTGGACTTCGACTCTAAGTGGGCAGATATGGTTGAGAAGGGCATCGAGATTCCTACAAAGGTTACTGAGGAGCGCACAAAGAACTACACCGTAGGTGTGTACGAGGGTGGCGGCTACCGTGCCAAGGGCATCTACCGTCCTACTGACGTATGTCGCATGCGCAACAACACCGCCGAGCGCTTCTGCCCTGTCTGCGAGCGTGCCTTGGAGCGTGTTATTCTGCACCAGACCGAGTAATGGGTTAGCAGTAACACTCATTACTCTGCACCTGCGCTCCTAAACTTTAATACCCCCAAAAAAAAGATAATAATGCGACACATTACCCTACTATTTGCCTTTGTGGCGCTGTTCATAAACTCTACATTTGCCATGTCAAGTGGCTCAAACGATAGAGAAAAGATAACAACCACAATCACCTATACTGCGACCAGCAAGATCAAGTTTCAAAACAAGGAGGGATTCAACTGCAAGGTCACATCTCACAAGTTTGACAAGAGAAGTGGCGAGGGTGTTATTATCTTTAAAAATAGGCTCAGCACAATTGGTGAGGCAACATTTCCTAACCTCACCACATTGCTGAGCATTACCCTACCCGATAGCGTTACCGAGATTGGCAGCCGCGCATTTGCAGGATGCTCAAGTCTACAAAGTATTACTATCCCAAATAGCGTAACTTCAATTGGCGATGATGCATTCGATGGGTGTACCAGCATCAAAGATGTGCATATCACAGATATAGATGCATGGTGCAGAGTAATCTTCAGCACATGGAAATCAAATCCATTGTGCAGTAATGCCAACCTGTATATCAACCAAGAATTAGCATCTAATATCGTAATTCCCAATCACACAACCGAAATTAATGAACACGCATTTTGTAATTGCAAGAGCCTACAAAGCATCACCATCTCTGATTGCATAACCTCAATTGGGCAAAACAGTTTTAGCGGTTGTACAAATTTACAAAGTGTCATCGTATATAATCTCGCCACATTAGAGAGCATACTGACACATTGTCGTAATATCACCGATATTACACTCAGGGGTGGTATTACTGAGATTTTAGATGGATTTTTCAAGGATTACAGCAGTCTACAAAATATCAATATTCCAGAGAGCATAACTAAGATTGGGGATGAGGCGTTTATGGGCTGTAAAAGCCTTCAATGCATCGCCCTCCCCGATTGCATAACAACTATTGGACAGAGTGCATTTAGTGGCTGCGAAAATCTGCAGAGTATCGCTATCCCAAATAGTGTTACCAAGATTGAAGATGAGGCCTTTAAGGATTGTAAAAGCCTACAAAGCATCACTATTCCTAATTGTATAACCTCAATTGAGCAAGGTACATTCAGTGGTTGTATAAATCTGCAGAGTATCACTATTCCCGATAACATAGTAATGATAGATGATTATGCATTTTTTGGTTGCGCAAGCATAACAACCATCAATATACCAAGTAGTGTAACACGCATCGGAAACGACGCATTCAAAGGTTGCACAAACCTAACAAGTGTCTCAGTTCCCAACCTCACATTGTTAAATAGCATACTAAAACAGTGCAGTAATATTAACTATATAACACTCGCAGATGGTATCACTGAGATTCCCGATGGATACTTCAAAGGCTACGGCAGTCTTAAAAATATCAATATTCCAGATAGCATAACCAAGATTGGAAATGAGGCATTTATGGGCTGTGCGAATCTACAAAGCATCACCCTCCCCGATTGTATAACCACAATTGGGCAAAGCACCTTCAGCGGCTGTGAAAATCTGCAGAGTATCGCTATCCCCAATAGTGTTACCAAGATTGAAGATGAGGCCTTTAAGGATTGTAAAAGCCTACAAAGCATCTCTATCCCTAATTGTATAACCTCAATTGAGCAAGGTACATTCAGTGGTTGTATAAATCTGCAGAGTATCACTATTCCTGATAATGTAGTGGAGATAGATGATTATGCGTTCAACGGTTGCGCAAGCATAACAACCATCAATATACCAAGTAGCGTAACACGCATCGGAAAAGAGGTGTTCAGATTTTGCGTAAGCCTGACAAGCATCACTATACCAGATAGTGTAACTGAGCTTGATGAATACGCAATATCAGGTTGTTATAATTTGCGCAGTATCTCACTAAACGACCTTACATTGTTACAAAACATACTAAAAGAGTGCTATCTCATCAATAGCATCACTCTCGGAAAAGGTATTACTGAAATTCCCGATGGATGTTTCAATGGATGCTATAGTCTCCAAAATATAGTAATTCCAGAGAGCATAACTATGATTGGTAGTCGTGCATTCTATGATTGTACAAACCTTCAGAGCATCACAATACCACGGAGTGTAACTAAGATTGGTAGTAGTGCATTCAACCACTGCCATGCACTACGGAGCATATACTTTGAGTGTGGCACTATAAGTATTGAAGACTATGCATTCGGTAATTGTACAAACCTTCAGAGCATCACAATACCACGGAGTGTAACGGAGATTGGATATGGTGCATTTTACAACTGCCAGGCACTGCGGAGCATATACTTTGAGTGTGGCACTATAAGTATTCACAACGAGGCATTCATGTATTGCTCACATCTAAATGAGGTACATATTACCAATTTATCTGCATGGTGCATGTCCTCATTTGCCGAGTCATTCTCAAATCCCATAAGCCAGGCAAACTGTCTATTCGTAAATGGAAAACGTCTAACAAATCTCGTTGTTCCAAATAACGTAACCAAGATTAGCAGTTATGCATTTCAGGGTTGCCATAGTTTAGGAAGTGTCACCATCCCCAATAGCGTAACTACAATTGGATACTGTGCATTCGAGGATTGCAAAAGTTTAGGGATTGTGACTATCGGCAATGGAACAACTACGATTGGAGGTGCTGCTTTCATTGGCTGCAAGAACCTGAGCGATATAACCCTTGGCAATCGTGTTAATACAATTGGCCATTGGGCATTCTCTGGCTGTGGAAGTCTGAATTACATCACTATACCGAGTAGCATCAAGCATATCGGAGATTATGCATTTACAAGTCTATACGTTGGTGGCAACAATCTTTGTAGCATCACATTTAAGGGGGCATTACCTCCTTCGATGGGTCAAGATGCCATTTCGGCGCATACACTGATATATGTTCCAAGAGGAAGCCGAAGAGACTATCTAAATAGCGGTTGGATAAAATACGCCTACAATCATATATGAGAAGTAATTGCCTATTTGTTAGCAATTAGATATTAGGAATCACTACTGTCCACTAAAAAACACAGGAACCTGTGCTTCAACATCATAGAGCGTATGAACTTTGATTCCGCCTTTGTGTTTACGGAACATAGCCCACTCGAACACTTCAAGACAAAGGTCTATTGTGGTTGAGTCAAAAGCATACATATGACCATCAAAACCGAATATCTTTTCGGTGCTTTTGGAACGTGCTTCTGCTACCAGATGATAGGCAAAATCTTCGTAGATTCTGTAGTCACGTTGTTCGTTCGCTTTGGCAAGATTGCTTCGGGTTACGGACTTGTCCATACCTAAGTGGTACAGCTTCCGCCAATGTGCTTCAGCGCAACGATTAAGTCTCGTAAACTTTCACATTTTGCAAGTTGCCCGAACATCATTACAAACAGTTGATTCCAACAGGAGAAGAACTTTATATACCTGTCTCCCAAATACTTGCGGACGAGATAATTAAAGTGATTTCTATCCAAGAACTCGACTAATTGGGCAAAAACGTATTTGTCTTTATTCATAACGGTCTGATTATGACCGCAAAAGTAAATTCAAATCCGTTGACTCAAAAATCTCATGTAACAAATTAAATATCAATCATTTCAAAGAACTATTTCGATTTTTTAGTGGACACTTATGATTAGGAATTTAAATTTTACACGAAAAATATTTGCTTTTTTGTGAAATATATCTTAAATTTGTTATTCGATTAACAGCAGTGTTAATCCACCGAACGTAAAACAACCTAAAAACTAACAAATAAACCTATTGAAAGACTATGACAAAGATCCTAAAAATTCGCGATCTTACGTTGCGTGACGGACAGCAGTCTTCATTCGCAACACGTATGACTCAGCAGCAGGTAGACCGCTGCCTTCCTTTCTACAAGGATGCCGGCTTCTACGCTATGGAGGTATGGGGCGGTGCAGTGCCCGACTCAGTGATGCGCTACCTTAACGAGAACCCTTGGACTCGTCTTGAGACTATCAAGAAGGCTGTAGGCGATGTATCTAAGCTCACCGCATTGTCACGTGGTCGTAACCTCTTTGGCTACGCTCCATATACCGACGAGATTAAAGTCGGATCGTAGCCATGTCGTTCTGTGAGCCAAGGAG
>JAZNQJ010000033.1:0-3925 GCA_045590115.1 Alistipes sp.
GAGGGGAATCTATAAATATGATGCTAATGGCAATGTAACCGAGATTGTCAACTACAATCTTGACGGATCATCGTCTTGGAGGAGTACCTATGAATATGACGACAATGGAAATATGATTGAGTTTGCACAATATATTTCTGACGGAACATTGTTAGAGAAGGTTAGATACAAATACAACTCTGCTGGCGCTATTTCCGAAAAAGCAGTATACAAATCTGATGGAACGCTAAGCCACACAGATATTTACAAATATAACACCAGGGGAGATGAGGTCGAGGCAGCTCAGTACAATTCTGAGGGATTGTTACGCTGGATAAGAACCAAGAAATATGACGCAGAAGAAAGGTTGTGCGAGAATATTTGGTATCTTTCCGATAAATCGATAGAAGAGAGAATCGTCTACGTGTACGACGCTACATCACGTATAGTAGAGGAAATGTGTTATGATGCTACAGGTGCACTTAACAATAAAACGACCTATGAATACGATGTTAAGGGAAACATGACATTAGAGACTACGTATCAAGGTGAATCACTAATACCTATATATCAGACAGAATTGATTATCACCTACCGTGATTAGGTGGGAGAAGTGAAGATTACAACAAGCAAGTCTACAAATACTCTCGATTTTTAGGCGTTGAACATTTCGCTGTTCACAATATTTTTATTACCTTTGTTCCATATTATGCGCTCGGGCGTAGCACGTGGTGTGCTTACTGCCGTAGCATCAAACATTTAGAGCAATAAAAATGAGTAAAGAGTATAAGCGTTATCTCATCACATCGGCACTACCCTATGCCAATGGCCCTGTACATATCGGCCACTTGGCAGGTGTTTATGTGCCTTCGGATATCTACACCCGCTATCTTCGCCTCAAGGGCTACGACGTAATTTCGGTATGTGGTAGCGACGAGCATGGCGTGCCTATCACAATCAAGGCTCGCAAGGAGGGTATCACACCTCAGCAGGTAGTAGACCGCTATCACGCAATTATCGAGAAGTCGTTCCGCCGTCTCGGCATGTCGTTCGACATCTACTCTCGCACATCATCACCTACACATCGTGTCACAGCATCGGAGTTCTTCCGCAAGCTTTACGATGAGGGTAAGTTCATCGAGCAGACATCTATGCAGTATTACGACGAGGAGGCTAAGACATTCCTCGCCGACCGCTATATCGTAGGTACATGTCCTCGTTGCCAGAACGAGAAGGCATATGGTGACCAGTGCGAGAAGTGTGGCTCAACACTATCTCCCGACGAGCTTATTAACCCCAAGAGCGCAGTATCAGGAGCTGTTCCCGTAAAGCGTGAGACAAAGCATTGGTATCTGCCTTTGGACAAGTACGAGGGATTCTTGCGTGAGTGGATCTTGGAGGGTCACAAGGAGTGGAAGTCTAACGTATATGGTCAGTGCAAGAGCTGGCTCGACCTCGGCCTACAGCCACGTGCCGTAAGTCGTGACTTGGATTGGGGTATTCCTGTGCCTGTGGAGGGTGCTGATGGCAAGGTGCTATATGTATGGTTTGACGCACCTATCGGCTATATCTCTGCTACCAAGGATCTTACACCCGACTGGGAGAAGTATTGGAAGAGCGAGGATACCAAGATGGTACACTTCATCGGCAAGGATAACATCGTGTTCCACTGCATCGTATTCCCATCGATGCTTAAGGCTCATGGCGACTACATCCTGCCTGAGAATGTGCCAGCAAACGAGTTCCTTAACCTTGAGGGCGACAAGATATCGACATCGCAGAATTGGGCAGTATGGCTCCACGAGTATCTCGATGAGTTCCCAGGCAAGGAGGATGTGCTTCGCTACGTACTCTGCGCCAACGCTCCAGAGACCAAGGATAACGACTTTACATGGAAGGACTTCCAGGCACGCAACAACTCGGAGCTTGTAGCCGTATTGGGCAACTTCGTAAATCGTGCCTTGGTGCTTACCAAGAAGTACTACGACGGCGTAATTCCTGAGCGTGGCGAGCTTACAGAGTATGATGAGGCCACTATCGAGGAGCTTCAGAAGATTAAGGCATCGTTAGAGCGTAACATCGAGCATTACCACTTCCGCGAGGCGTTGAAGGATGCTATGGCATACTCACGCATAGGTAATAAGTATCTTGCCGACACAGAGCCTTGGAAGGTGGTTAAGACAGACCCTGAGCGTGTCAAGACAATACTTAACATAGCTCTGCAGATTACTGCCAACACAGCTATCGCCATCGAGCCATTCATGCCATTCTCGGCAGAGAAGATGCTTAAGATGCTCGCCGTAGACAAGTTCGGCTGGGAGCAGCTCGGCTCTATGGAGCTTTTGGCTGCAGGCCACACCATTGGCGAGGCACAGCTACTCTTTGAGAAGATCGAGGATGACGTAATCCAGACTCAGCTCGACAAGCTTGAGGCATCACGCAAGGCTAAGCTCGCTGCTGAGGCTGCGCAGAACGTCACAGAGCAGAAGGCAGAGGTTACGTTCGATGATTTCCAGAAGATGGACATCCGAGTATCTACAATCCTTGAGGCTGAGAAGGTGGCTAAGACCAAGAAGCTCCTTAAACTCACCATCGACACCGGCATCGACAAGCGCACAATTGTATCGGGCATTGCAGAGTACTACACTCCTGAGCAGCTCGTAGGCCGCCAGGTGCTTGTGCTTGCAAACCTCGCACCACGTGAGATTAAGGGCATTGAGTCACGAGGCATGATCCTCATGGCCGAGGATGCTCTGGGTCGTTTAGTGCTTGTACAGCCTGAGGACAAGACCATGTCGGGCGCAATGATTGGGTAATGCAAACAATTGATTATTAATGGGTTAGCCTTTTACGACAACCTAAAATATAAAATAACAACCAACTTAAACTTTAACATTATTATGGAAAACATTAAATGGGGAGAGCTTGGTTTTGCTTACTACAAGACCGCTTTCAATGTTCGCTACCACTACGCTGATGGCAAGTGGAGCCAGATGCAGGTAACCGATGATGAGTACATCAAGATGCACATGTCGGCAGCTTGCTTGCACTACGGCTTGGAGATCTTCGAGGGTCTTAAGGCTTTCCGCGGTGTTGACGGTAAGGTACGTTTGTTCCGTCCAGATGAGAACGCAAAGCGTATGATCAACTCAGCACACCGTCTTTGCTTGCCAGCTCCTACTGTTGAGCAGTTCGTTGAGGGCTGTATGGAGTGCGTTCGCCGCAACATGGACTTTGTGCCTCCCTATGAGACAGGTGCATCGCTCTACTTGCGCCCTACCCTTCTCGGTACTAAGACTTGTCTTGGTGTACGTGCTGTTGATGAGGCCGACCTTATCATCTTCTGCGCTCCTGTAGGCCCATACTTCAAGGGCGGCATGAACGCTATCAAGGCTCTTATCATGCGTGATCAGGACCGTGCTGCTCCACGTGGAACAGGTGACGTTAAGGTGGGCGGTAACTACGCTTCATCTATCTGGTCATTGGAGGAGGCTCACCAGAAGGGCTTCTCTAACGTACTCTACCTCGATGCTGCTACCCACAGCAAGGTTGAGGAGTTCGGCGCAGCTAACTTCTTCGGTATCAAGGACGGCAAGTATGTTACTCCTAAGTCAACATCTATCCTTCCATCAATCACCAACAAGAGCCTCCGTCAGATTGCTGTTGACCTCGGTCTTACCGTTGAGGAGCGTGATATCCCTGTTGAGGAGCTTGCTACATTCGAGGAGGCAGGTGCTTGCGGTACTGCCGCAGTAATCTCGCCTATCGGTGCTTTGTATGACCTCGACAACAACGTAACTTACGACTACGGCATGAAGGTTGGTGAGACATGTAAGAAGATGTACGACCGCCTCCAGGGCATTCAGTATGGTCGTTGCGAGGATACTCACAATTGGAATATCGTTGTAGAGTAATTCCTGCGATGAGGGGTCATTTGTGGCCTCTA
>JAZNQJ010000034.1:0-6057 GCA_045590115.1 Alistipes sp.
GACAAGTGCGCAATACTTATCCTTGTCATTAGATGGGGTGATGCGGAATGAGGCCTCCATCTGTCCGATGTCCCACACCTCGATCTCGAAGGTCATCGTAGACTGTGCTGCACCCTCGGTGGTATACCCCTCACGCTGCACATCGGTACAGATGACAATACCCTCCTCATCGAGGATAAGACCTGCGATAAGGATATAGTATTCGGTATACTCCTGAAGACCCTTTGCCTCAAGCTGTAGGTCGCCACTATGTATCAGCGCATCAACGACTTGCTGCTCGGCATAGCCCTGTTCTAAGAGAGCATTAATCTCCTGCTGAAAGTAGTACTCATAGAAGTAGCTTTCCGACATCTTATAGCCATCTTCAGCCGTAACGTAGTAGTCATACTGAGACTTGGGCATGGTGCATAGATACCACTTAATCTCCTTATCCGAGGGGACAACAGACATAACAACAGAGTTGTCCACAACCGACGTGCTTACCTTGAAATCGCACACCAGGCCTGTGACATCCGATGTTTTGAACTCTACCTTTGTCACCGATGTTGACTCTCTGTAGCCATTGGCCTCATCAACGCCAAAGACGATGATATAGTAGTCGGTATTTGACGCAAGGCCCGAAAATTTAGCATCACTAATAGCTCCACGATCTACCACCTGTGGCATATACTCCTCCAGGGTTTTACCTTGGTTTGAAGCCTGCTGACGAAGCTCCTGAAAGATGGTCTCTACCAAGAACTCCTCACGTGTAAACTCCTCACACTCAGCCTTTGTGAACACCGTACATAGATACGGAGCATCCACATCTTTAGGCTCAACGCTGAATGTTACAGAGCCTCGTGTAGTGCCGTTGATTACCACCTCAAAATCGGGCCTATCGGGCGTAGGCATAGGTGTATCTGGCTCCTCATGGCAAGCCACAGCAAGGAGCATCATAACGCCGAGTAGCAGTCTAAATAGTCGCATAATAATGTTATTTAAACCGACTACGGAGCTATACACCTTGGGGTACAGCTCCGTAATCCTAATTAATGTTTAAGGCTTAGAGCGCAAAGCTCTTAACCACCTTTACTGTAACAATGTCACTCTGAGCAACCTGCAAAGGCTCTACCTCGTGATACTTAACATAGCCAGCACGTGGTGCGCCAACCTCCTCGCTCCATACACATGTGAGTGATGGCTCGGCCATGTCGCCAAATGCCAATGCCTGTGCCACGGCAGGCGTAGCGTTGTTCACAGCATCAACATAACCCTTAAGCTCGTTGATATCGCCATACTCAACAGGCTTAACAGCCAAAGCACCAACGCCAGCCTCTGCGCCATCAGCATCCTGAGCATAGGCAACAACGGTCTGCTCAATATCCCAATCAGCCACGAAGAAGTGGTATGGGACAGTGAGGTTGACCTCCTGCCAGTAGTCACGCATATTAGAGATTATATACTGATCTGTGAGTGACACTACATCTACATATTTGTCGGTTGTAAGGGCGGCATAGGCCTCAGTAGCATCCTCCACACCCGTAAGTCTAACAGCTACAATAGGACGGCCCAATGTTAGGTCGGCATCGCCGAAGATAGTACCATTCTCGTCGTTACCATTGTATACGCCAAGAAGCTCAATGCCAGGGGTTACTGTACCCACAGGTGTGGTCTTAGCGATAACGTCGCTATATACGCAACGAGCAAATGTTCCAGTCTTTGTATCAATAGTCAATACGTAAGCAATATACTCACGCTCAGGAATGAGATTAGCTACAGCAAAGTGACCGCTACCATTGCGGTATAGATGGCTGCACCTCTCCTCCAATGCCTCATGGATAGTGAGCGATGGGCTCTGACCCTCCATACACATCTGTATCACCTGTGCAAGCATCGCACTTGATTCATCAATAGCTGCCTGTGGGTCAAAACCCTCAGCATAGGCAATGCCTGGCTGGTAGTAGATAGTAGGGTCCTCAGCCACAATATCGAAAGAGAAATCGTATGGGCCAATGTCAGAAGCACTGAACGTAAACTCAGCAGTCATAGGATCACCCTGCTCAGGGGTCATGAATGACACATATACAGGAGCTGATGTGATAGTACCTGGGGTCTGGTCATACTCGCCAGTCTCCTCGTTGATAAGCTTACCATAGTTAGGGTTAGGCTCGAACGAGAATGCTACTACGTAGTACTCGGTCTCGGCGATGTTAAGCTCTACCTTATTGTCGCCTGTAAGGTCTACAACGCCCTTAGAAGGCTCACGACGCTTAAGCTCTGTGTAGTTATCCCAATAGTAGATATACTCGGTTACTGCGCTTGTAGCAATCTCGATAGGCTTCATCTTGGCCTTCTGAGAGTTAATATAGCCGATGTAGTAGTAGTACTCAGCATCAAGGTCAGATGGAGTTATGCGAATCTCTGCAGAGTAATGCTCAATGTTCTTTACGTCGATATCGAACGTGAGGTTATTGTTGGCAGCCTCACCTGAGCGGTAACGCAACTCCGTAGGTGCGGTGGTCATATAAGCCTCGCCATTCTCGTAAGATACGCCTGCAACAAATGTAGTGTACTGAGTCTTAGGTTGCAGGTTAGATACGTTGAGTGTGCGCATACCCTTATGGAAGAGCTTTAGGCCAATCTCATCACCTGATAAGCCATCGCCCTCGAGTGTCTCAATCTCGGTGTTAAGCGTATTCTGGAAAAGCTCCTCGTTTGTCCAGCCATACTCGCCATCAGCGGCAGTGTATGTATTGTAGTCGTCAACAGGCATATTGATAAGATGCCACATCTGGTTGTTGTCCGAAGGTGTCACGCTTATAGCCGCTGTTGTGAGGTTTACGCTTGCCTTGATCTCGAACGAACATGCCGACTGCTGAGCCTCAGCAGTCTTGAACTTTGCCATCTTAACGGCTGTAGATGCAGCGTAGTCGTTTGCGCTATCCACGCCAAAGACGAGCAAGTAGTAGTTTGTTGCCTGATTAAGGCCACCCACCTCGTGGTTCTCCAACTTACCACGCTTAACATGCTCAGCCATATACTCTACGAATGTCTGCTCCTGAGCCTGGGCATAAGCATCAATTTCGGCATAGATCTTCGCAACAAGCTCAGCATCTGTTACATACTGCTCAACAGTATATGCGTTGTATACCACTGTGAAATAGTCGGCCTCAAGGTCCGATGGTGTCACATTGATAATTGCCCATGTACGTGTTACGTCAGCTACAGAGACTTCAAACGTAAGCTCGGTAGGAGTTGGAGGCGTAGGCTTTGGCTTCTCATCAGGAGTCTTCTGACACGCCACGATAGTGATTGCTGCTACCATCAACGCAGCCATCATCATGCAAAATTTTCTCATAGGTTTTATTTGTATTAAGTTGTATATTAGCTATTTACTCCGTTAGGTCTGGAAGTCATGTCCACCCATTATCTTGCAAGCTGTAGGCAAGCACCACTCCACCGATACAAAATTATATTTTTTTGGTCGTACTACCAAATTTTATGTACATTTTTTCATTGAAAGACAATTAGAGAGGTGCATCGCAAAAGAGACTACCGCAGGATAGTACTTTAACGTACAGCCTGCGGTAGTCTACTCTTAGGGATGGGCTAAAGATGCCCAATAAAATCGAAAATTATAGGTAGAATGGGCGAATATAACCAACGCTCTTCACCTCATAAGGATTAAGTTCTGGAAGCTTAGACTCTACCTTAGCCTCTGCCTTAACAGCTTGCTGAGCCACAACAACCTCACTCTCAACCTTAATAGGAGTAAGCTTGATGCCCTCAGTGAACTCTACGTTGTGAGGGAGAGCAAATGACTGCTGTGATGCAGCGTTAAGCTCGTCAACCAAAGCCTTGAGATCTGCGATATCTCCCTTATTCTCGGCTGTAGGCATTGTGTAGAGACGACCGATACCAGCAGGAAGACCATTGCCATCTACAGCATATGCAAGAGCTGTCTGAGCGTAATCCCACTCAGCAACATAGAATGAGTATGGCTCAGAGGTCTTAACTGACTTCCAGTACTGAGCTGCCTCACCCCAGATGAGTGAGTCTGAGTAGTTTGAAGTGTTAGTCATATCGTCGCCAAGCATTGTTGCGAAGAGTGAGCGTGCACCATCGAAATTAGTGTACTTAACAACGGTGATAGCCATACCCTTGGTTGCAGCTGGCTGACCGAATATTGAGCCATTCTCCTCATCGCCAGAGTAGTAACCTACAAGCTCAATGCCTGGAGTGATAGAACCAAGGCTCTTAGTTGTAGCAAGGTTCTCGAACTTATGAATCTTTAATACGTGA
Organism: Alistipes sp.; assembly: GCA_045590115.1. Taxonomy (GTDB): domain Bacteria; phylum Bacteroidota; class Bacteroidia; order Bacteroidales; family Rikenellaceae; genus Alistipes. Next base: position 4,282 of record JAZNQJ010000034.1, read on the forward strand.
CCATCCTCTGGGTTGAAAACAACAACATAGCCCATGAAGTCGCTCTCAGGAACCAAGCCTGTAGCATCTGCCACAGCTGCATCGCGATAGTAGTAGCTCGAAAGAACCATTGCAACGGTAGTATCTGGGTTAAACTGCTTAGACTGCTCAAGCATCCAATCAAAGGCCTCGTTCTCTGCTGCAATAATAGCCTCCTCGTCATACTCCCCAGGAGCGCATACATTGAACGAGTAGTATGTAGTAGAGTGTGAAGGAACTACTGAAAGCTTGAAGCTATAAGGAGTTACGTCAGATGCCGACATAGTAAATGTTGTAGTTGCAGGATCTGGAGCGGGGAGTGTACGGAAAGTAACCATCTCAGGCTCAGTAGTAACCCCACCAGCATAACCGAAGGCAATCACGTAGTAGTCAGTGTCAGGTGAGTCGAGCTTATACTTATATGGGCTACCTGGGCCACCAGTATAGTCCTGAACACCAGAATAGAGCATCATACCCTGATTCATTGCACCACCATACATAGCTACGATACCATTCATAATATCCTCGGCAGTCTGCTCACCATCCCAAACGCCACACATCCAGCAGAAGGTCTCCTTAGTATCTGATGGAGTAATCTTGATGGCTGCACGAATCATCTCGACATCTGTTACCGAGATATCGAAAGTAAGCTCCGAAGCCTTTGCGTCGCCTGTCTTATAGGTAGAGGTTGTAACATCTGTAGCGATTGTAACGTTACCCTCCTCGGTTACGATAAAGCCAGCAATCATACCGATATACTCGGTCTGAGCATTAAGACCCTTAGCCTGAAGAGTCAATGCGCCCTTGTGGAAGATAGCATTCAAAATCTGGTTATCGGTGTAGCCGGCACTACGGTAGGCCTCAATCTCTCGCTCGAGGCAGTAGAGCAAGAAACGCTGCTCGCTCATCTGATACTGGCCAGCAGGATCGGTGTAGGCATCATAAGTAGACTTTGGAAGTGTGTAGAAGTACCAGATATCGTTGTCGTTAGATGGAGTAATCTGATACTGCGCAGTATTACCATCAACAGTAGTGTTTACCTCAAAGGTAACATCAAGACCTACAAACTCTGCGGTTGTAACCTCAGTCTTGATTACTGCGGTGTTAGCCTCATAGCCCTTAGCTGCATCTACGCCAAATACGATGATGTAGTACTTAGACTCAGGGAAGAGGTTAGAGAACTGACCATCGGTGATAGCACCCTTGTCAACCACCTGAGGCATATACTCCTCAAGGGTCATACCCTTTGAGCGAGCCTCTGTCTCAAGCTCCTGGAAGAGAGTCTGCACAAGGAACTCATCACGTGTATACTCCTCAACTGTCTCTGCATCATATAGTACGCAGATGTACTCAGCCTCAAGATCCGCAGGAGTTACGGTATACGACACTGTCGATGAAGTAACCTCAACAACCTCTACCTTGAATGGCGCACCATCTGGTGTTGGTTTGTCTGAGCCTGGATCTGGAGTAGGCTCACAAGCTGCAAATACCAAAGGCAATGCAAGCAAGAAATAGAAAAGTTTTTTCATAGTTTTAGTTATGTTATAAAGTTGATAGAAATCTCTCAGCACCATCAATGGCAACCCTTAAAAAAACAGAGTCCCATCTAAACTGCAAAAATATACTATTTTTGTTTTTGAACAAAATTTTTTTGTCTAATTCACAAAAAAAGTTGTGGGGATGACTAAAAAGTAAATTTGTCATCCCCGTTTTGCCAAGAGGTTGAATAAAAAGATGTAGTTTTAGGCATGCGAAGCC
>JAZNQJ010000035.1:0-5547 GCA_045590115.1 Alistipes sp.
CCTAAGACCGCTTGGCCTCCGACTTATAGACTCCTGCTTGGCATCGCCAATAAAGCCACAGGTGTTGATTACCACAACATCCGAATCGGTACGGTCGCTATCGAAGACTATCTGGTAGCCGTAGTCCGCAAGCTGTGCGGCTAAATGCTCCGAGTCGACGGTATTCTTCGAGCAACCGAGGGTTATTATGTTTATCTTCTTCATTGCCAATTACTTTGCATCGCCAAACATTGCACGTACAAACTCCTTACGGTCAAACATCTTGAGCTGGTCTATACCCTCGCCAATGCCGATATATCGCACAGGGATGTTGAACTTATCGCTGATGCCGATTACCACACCACCCTTAGCCGTACCATCGAGCTTGGTGATGGTTAGCGAGGTTACCTGTGTAGCCTCGGTAAACTGCTTAGCCTGCTCAAAGGCGTTCTGACCTGTAGAGCCATCCAACACAAGCATAACCTCGTGTGGTGCATCGGGAATCACCTTCGACATCACATTACGGATCTTGGTAAGCTCCTTCATAAGGCCTACCTTGTTGTGCAAACGGCCCGCAGTGTCGATAAGCACCACATCAGCGCCATTAGCTACTGCCGAACGTAGGGTGTCGTAGGCCACAGAGGCTGGGTCAGAACCCATATCCTGGCGTATCATGGTAGCACCGGCACGCTCAGCCCATACTGCAAGCTGATCGATGGCTGCTGCTCGGAAGGTATCGGCAGCACCGATGTACACCTTGCGACCCGCCTTGGTAAGCTGCGCTGCGAGCTTACCTATAGTAGTGGTCTTGCCAGCGCCATTAACGCCTACAACCATAAGCACATAGGGCATACCCTCCTTAACCTCGATACCGAAGTCACGTGTCGAGCGGTGCGACTCCTCCATAAGCTGAGCTATCTCATCACGAAGAATGCCCTGAAGCTCCTCAGTATTAAGATACTTATCACGTGCCACACGCTGCTCGATGCGCTCGATAATCTTTACGGTGGTATCCACGCCCACATCTGATGTTATAAGCACCTCCTCAAGGTCATCAAGCACGTCGGCATCTACTGTAGAACGTCCTGCAACGGCACGACGTAGCTTGCTGAAGAATCCCTCCTTGGTCTTCTCAAGTCCCGCCTCAAGCTCCTGACGCTCCTGCTCAAGCTCCTGACGCTCTGCCTCTGCCTGTTTGGCGGCCTCTTGAGCGGCAAGCTCGCTGTTTTGTGCTATATCTTCGGTGGTTGACGCAGCACTCTGCTCTGGCTCCACCCTCTTTTTCTTAAACAGATCAAAGAATCCCATAGTCGTAAATATTTATTAATCTGCAAAGATACGATTTTTTTGTTTATAAAACAAATCAAGAGCCTCTATTTGCATTTTACGTCTAAATTACCTACTTTTGTAAGTTAAACCATAGCTAATACCACCAAACTATGAACATTTCACGCAGAGTATTGCAACTACTAACTGTTGCATTGTTGGCATTTACACTATCAGCAACTGCCTGCATATCTAACTCGACATCAGAGGTTAACACCAACACCGAGCAGACTCAGAACAGAGGTAAGTTCTACGACATGGTCACCGACCAATGGTACACACGCTCGGCAAACGATGGCCTATACCCCATCACCCGAGTACGCAAGCTCATATATGAGGATTTGATGTACATGACACAGAGCGAGCTACGCCTTATGCGCAACGAGATTTATGCCCGCCATGGATATATCTTCTCATCGGCCGACCTACGTGAGCATTTCGGCCGTCAGTCATGGTACTACCCCACATCCAAGAACGTGACGCTCAACTCCGTAGAGCAGTACAACGTAAACTTCATCAAGCAGTATGAGGATGGAGTTAAGCAAGTAGCACAAGCCCAAAGCAAGTTCTTCGATGAGGTCACATGCCGCTGGTACACCTCACAGCCTAACGACGGTCTATTCCCAATTACACGAGTGCGCAAGCTTATCTACGAGGATATCATGTACCTCAGCCCTCAGGAGCTACGCATAATGCGCAACGAGATATATGCCCGCCATGGATATATCTTCTCGTCGGATGACCTTCGCCAATACTTTGGCCGTCAGTCGTGGTACCACCCTACAACTAAGAACGTGACGCTTAGCTCAATAGAGCAATACAACGCAAACTTCATCAAGCAGTATGAGTAGACATACACCCTACTTTCTTATTATATTAGCACTTCTTACGGCATGTAACATACCCTCGGCACGTTCTGAACAGGGCGCACAGTCCAAGACAGACTCTATCCCTGAGGGCGCACGTCGCCTTATGGAGGCATACCCCGAGCAGGTTGTGGGCTACGAGGATAATCATATCATCTTCTGGGATAACACACGTCTGATATACAACGACGGCAAGAAGCGCACCACCGAGCAGATGCATATTGAGCAAGACGTGAAGGATATATTCTATCAAGACTATGACACCTCACGCTTTCCGCCCGACTATGGCTACGACCCTGGTCGCTATCGTAGTGCCAAGTTTATGGACAAGATATATGGTGCTAACCTCAACGAGGTGATGGCTAATTTAGTGAAGGTGGAGTGGTGTCCAAAGCTTGGAGGTTCGCCCGTAATGTTTACCAAGGTGGCAGGCGCAGCAGAGGCACTTAAGCGTGTATCTGATGAGTTGGAGCAGCACCCCGAGCTACGTGAGTGGGTCGTTGGTGCGCAGACCTTCTGCTACCGTAACATCGCACGCATGAATCGTCGCAGCCCCCACAGCTATGGCATAGCCGTAGACCTTGCCGTACAGCGTTCACACTATTGGAGGTCGATGTACCCACGAGCCAACGAGTACACCAAGCTGACCTTTACCAACACCTTTGATATGCGTGTTGTTGAGATCTTCGAGAAGCATGGATTTATATGGGGTGGCCGCTGGTATCACTTCGACACCATGCACTTTGAGTATCGCCCCGAGATGAACCCTCCACGTAGCAATCAGTGTTTGGATAGCGAAGTAGAGCAGAGACCACAGTGGAGATTTTCGCCACTACTTCGCCTACATGTCTACCGCGCAATGCTTCGTTGCGAGTTTTAGGGCTGGGTGATGTACTCTTATTCAGTGTCTTTGTATAATAGATACTTGCGACGTAGCTCCTTAAAGCGTGCGACATCATCAGCCCAGCGAGCCTTAATCTCGGCGGCCGAGCAACCGGCAAGTATCATCTCACGTACATAGCCTACACCTATAAGCTTCTCAAACACAGGCTTAAAGAACTTCTCGCCAATACCGAGGTTATGGTATGCATCGACCAGATACTCAATGTTCACACCTGCTGCCCACACCTCAGCATCAGGCACGCCACGCAGGTCGACACCATGACATACCACGCCCTGATGTGGAGGGGTTTTAGAGCCGGCATTAGGCTGTGGCGTGAACGTAAAGTCGTAGCCACGCATATCGGGGTGGCCATAGATCTCAAACGGAGCATCCGTACCACGTCCCATACTTAGCACCGTACCCTCAAACAGACATGTCGATGGGTATAGGTATATCGAGTGTTGCGTAGGGAGGTTTGGCGATGGCGCAATAGGTAGAGTATAGTGTGTAGAGTGGTCGTAGTTGCGACACTTAACCACCGTAAGTTCCACCTTACGAGCCCACCCCTCGCCTATTGCCATATGAGCGATCTCGCCCATTGTAAGGCCATGAACTACGGGTATAGGCAACCATCCCACGCCCGACTTATACTTCATATCCAGCGTTGGGCCATCGACATAGTGGCCATTGGGGTTAGGCCTGTCAAGCACCACTACGTGTTGGCCAAAGTCGGCACACGCATCCATAATCTGGAGCATGGTAATATAGTAGGTGTAGAACCTCAGTCCCACATCCTGCATATCTACAACCAATACATCAAACGAGCGCATCACCTCATCCGAGGGGCGTTTCTTAGTGCCTGTATAGAGCGAAAGTATAGGTACTCCTGTGCGCTCATCTACCGAGTTTTTAACCACCTCACCCGCCTCTATAGCGCCACGAAAGCCATGCTCAGGGGCAAAGATACCCACAAGGTTAACACCTCGGCGATGTATCATATCCACGATATGCTCTGTAGAGCTGAACATCGCAGTATGGTTTGCCAATACCGCCACACGCTTACCACGCAGTAGTGACATATATGCAGTCGTGTCAGTAGCACCTACCAACACCTCCTCATTGCGCTCCACCGCAATACTATCACCGCTCTTTGCCTCGGCCTTAGAGCCACACGCAAGCGTAGTAATGAGGAGCGACATGATTAGAAGCAATCGTAACATAGTTCGTTAGAATTGAAGTAAGTATTCCTTGATAAAGCCATCCAAGTCGCCATCCATTACGGCATCTACGTTGGATGTCTGATAGCCCGTACGGTGGTCCTTCACACGGCGGTCATCAAAGACGTAGCTACGTATCTGTGAGCCCCACTCTATACGCTTCTTTGTTGCCTCTAAGGCCTGCTGTGTGGCCATACGTTTGTCCAGCTCTCGCTGGTAGAGCTTCGAGCGTAGTATGCGCATGGCATTCTCACGATTCATCAGCTGTGAGCGTGTCTCCATATTCTCGATGAGGAACTCCACAGGCTCGCCTGTGTCGGCATCCTTGCCATGGTAGCGCAGACGTACCGCCGTCTCCACCTTATTTACATTCTGCCCACCTGCGCCACTTGAGCGGAATGTGTCCCACTCGTAGTCCGATGGCGAGATGTTAATCTCTATGGTATCATCTACGGCTGGCGAGATAAACACCGAGGCGAATGTTGTCTGACGCTTGTTGTTGGCATTAAAAGGCGATAGGCGTACCATGCGATGCACGCCACTCTCGCTACGCAGGTAGCCATAGGCATACTCGCCCTCAAACTCCAAGGTGCATGACTTGACACCCACCTCATCGCCCGCCTGGTACGATATCACCTTCACGTTGTAGCCATGGGCTTCACCCCAGCGAGTATACATGCGCATCAGCATATCTGCCCAATCGAGCGCCTCAGTACCTCCAGCGCCAGCATTGATGTCCATGATAGCACCAAGTTTATCCTCCTTGCCCGAGAGCATCTGCTGTAGCTCCAACTTCTCGACAGCCTCCAACGCTGTGGCATACTGCTCCTCGGCCTCTGCCTCGCTAAGCACCCCTTCTGCCACAAAGTCAGGCACAAGGTCGAGGTCTCGTGCCATACGCTCAGCACTCTCAAAGCTATCTATGACGGCCTTGATGTCGGCCACACGCTTAAGCTGCTTGCGTGCCTGGTCGGGGTTATCCCAGAAGTTAGGCTCCTCGGTGCGCTCCTGCTCGTTGAGTAGGTCTATGCGTCGCTGCTCGACATCGATTGATGCCGAGAGCTTAGCCACACGTGCCTTAAGGTCGCTTATCTGTTCTGTTGATACCATCAAAGTTGTTTAATGTTCGGTGTCAATAACACCCCATATCACATATATTTGTTGTTAAAAGGGTGGCATATTTGGCCTCGATTAAGAGTCTGGGCTGGATGGGACATACTTAGCGTATTTCCCATTCAGCACAGCGATTGAGAGGTCGAAGATGCCCCCTTATCAC
>JAZNQJ010000036.1:0-4170 GCA_045590115.1 Alistipes sp.
CTTACGTGAATAAAGGACAAGGTTTTTCATGGAAATCGAAACTTTGCGCTCGGGACGAACCTCCATAGGAACCTGGAATGTCGCACCACCGATACGCTTTGACTTTACTTCGACCTGAGGTGTGATATTCTCAAGAGCCTGTTTCCAGATCTCAAGTGGAGATTTATCAGCATCCTTCATCTTCTTGCTTACCATCTCGAGTGCATCGTAGAAGATAGTGTAAGCAATACTCTTCTTACCATCCAGCATAAGATTGTTCACGAAACGTGTAACCTCCACGTCGTTGAACTTCGGATCCGGAAGTAGAATTCGCTTTCTTGGCTTAGCTTTTCTCATTGTTACTTGCTAAATTAATTAAATACAATTCCTAAATTTCTATTACTTCTTACCAGCCTTAGGACGCTTAGCACCATACTTCGAGCGACGCTGACGACGACCGTCAACACCTGCTGAATCAAGCGCACCACGTACGAGGTGGTAACGAACACCTGGGAGGTCCTTAACACGACCGCCACGAACGAGCACGATTGAGTGCTCCTGCAAGTTGTGGCCCTCGCCTGGGATGTAGGCGTTGACCTCCTTGCCATTAGTCAATCTTACACGTGCAACCTTACGCATAGCCGAGTTAGGCTTCTTAGGAGTTGTGGTGTACACACGAGTACAAACTCCACGGCGCTGAGGACACGCAGCGAGTGCAGGCGACTTACTCTTCTCGACCATGCTTACTCGACCGTTTCTAACTAGCTGTTGGATAGTTGGCATGCTTAAAACTTTTTGTCCTTTAAATTTTTTTGTAAACTATTTCAATTCCCTTTCAAAGAAATTGCCCGCAAAGATAGGCATTTTTTTTGACATACAATATATATACTCACTTTTTTCTTGCTAAAATCGCCAAAATCCCCGAAAAACCGATATAATTTTCTTATACTTTTTTAAAAGTTATAATCGCATATTTATAGATAAAGGCGTAATACGCTGTATTTCAGCACATTAGACCTTTATACGAGTCTTGGTTTGAATTTTGCCCATCAAGCGAGCAAATCAAACGCAACACAAAAGTAAATATGTCTGTTTTATAGATGATTATATCTATGTTTACTTGCCAAGATATGAGCAAAGCATAGGTTTTAGCACCGAAGTCCAAACTGCATAACCTTTGCGATTTACATGTAGTAGGTCACTCTCGAAGTAGCCGTTGTCAACACTACCATCAGGCTTTAACAGCGGAGTGTTAACATCGACAAAAGTGACACCCTCAGCCCACTTTGCATAGTCAGCCATAAGGGCATTAAAGAGGCGGTGATCCTCACGCTTTGCAACACGATTTTCGTTGAATTTTATGGCTAAATATAGATTGGGCAACCGGGGTAATCAGCCTGCAGACGCTCAACCAAGAGACGGTAAAGGTCGAAGAGTTGAGTAGGCTGAAGGTCACGTCCAAAGCCACCAAGGTCGTTGTCGCAGTAGAAGACAAAGGCTTTAGGATGGTAGTCGGCAAGCACCGTTTCGTAGTTATAGTGGATGTCACGAAGCATAGCTCCGCCATAGCCACGATTTACCACCTTGAGTGGCGCCATATCCTCCTGAAGGCTCTTCCATAGGCGTATTGATGAGCTACCAAAGAATAGCACGTCGCACTCCTTATCCTCGGTTACTGCACGCTTGCGCAGCTCCTCGACATCATTCTTGTCGTAGTGCAATACCCACTCCATATCCTCAGTATAATCTACAGGGAGCGAGGCAGTAATATGGTATATGTCCCTACCCTCTTTCTGCTCTACAGCACCTACTTTTGCAGTCTCATTAGCTGGCCTTTCGCCACAGCATGACGCTGAAGCGAGCAACACCACGACAAATAATGCAAGACGTTTCATACTTAAGGTATGTTCTATAAATTAGTAAATATGTTATACGATTTCGGCAGACTCTATCAACTCGACCTAATTTATAGAACCTACCTTAAATATAATATTATATGTTAGCGTTTTACAGCACTACGCACCAACACTGCCTGAGCCGTTGGCGAGGCATCGAGCTTGGCAATAAGCTCCTCGGCAGGGCGAGTTTCATCGGCCGAGAACTCAAGAGCCTCCGAACGCCACATAGGCGTTACGTTACCCTTATAGTCGAACGCTGCAGCACAGATGTAGTAGTCAAAACCATAATTCGCAACTGCAGTAGACACAGGGTCACACGTATCTATAAGCAGGTCGAAGAAGATGATATCCTCGCCATAGTAGTTATATGTCTCGGTGTCGACAAAATAGGTAAAGATCTCGTTGGTAGGAGTGTCGGTCTTAACCTCCATCCACACCACGAACATATAGTCATCATAACCATCAGGCAGGTTACTAAAGCGTTCAGGATCAAGGGTCTTCAGCTCAGATATTTTATATGGGCCACCATAGGCAACATCTGTAATTGCGAGTTCGCACTCACCCTCAGCCTCTGTTGTAAATACCTTCTTAAACACCGGAGTAGTGACCACACCACCACTATAACCAAAGGTCACAACAATATACTCTGTCGAGGGGTAAAGGCTACTGATATGAGAGGTGACCTCACCACGGAAGGTATATGTAGAAGAGCTATAGGTATCGAGCGCATAATTAATGAGATCTTCATCAGTAAAGTCCTCCTCAAAGTACTCAGTAGGCGAGAGCAGCATCTTATATGTCTCATTGTTGTTAGATGGCGTAATCTTTAGATCGCAGACACGTACATAGAGGTTATCAACGCTAATATCAATAGTCATATCCGAGGGCTGCACCTGCTCTGTTGAGAAGTTAACAACCACAGGACGAGATACCATCTGGTAGAAACCATCTACCTCAGCTACAGCATATACCAATGCCGTGTACATCACATACGAGCCAAGCTCAAAGCTTGGTTGCTGGACACCTTTGAAGCAGGTATAATCAAGTATGTCATCTACCGAGATACCGCCGTCGAGGTTGTTACCAAACATCGAAATCCAACCCTTGGCAACACTTTGAATATAGTCGTCGTCAACCTCATCGGCATTGCGATAAAGCTCCTCGTTAAGGTCGAAAATCTGAATGGTGTATAAGCCATCCCATCCCTGAGGGGTAACATCAAAAGTTACGTTAGCACCATCAACAGTGTAGCTCACATCGAACGATGCATCGCCAAGCTCAGCAAGCGGTGGGTCGATAAGTTTCCATACCACATCAGTAACACGTGTGCAGTCCGAGAAATCCTCGTTAAACTCTATACCATAGACATATATCACCTGCTTTTGCGCTGGGCGAAGATCTGGCCAATTGGCACGTGTGACACTCTGGAAAAGCACCTTGTTACGCTCCATATACTCCTTGAGCGTAATACCATCATACTCAGCACCACGCTTGAAGTAGAACATATCATCCTCGAAGAGTTGATCGTCGGTGGTAATCCCTGAGTCGTAGAAATACTGAATATTAGACTTGTACATCACGTAGTACATCTGAGCATCAGCTGGAGTAACTTTTGTGATGCAGTTGGTACCCGTAAGTTCCTCAAACTCAATAACAAAATCAGCCTCAGGTTGTGGGTCATCAGGATTAGGGTCATCAGGCAGCGGATTCTCTGGATTAGGGTCATCGGGGATAGGCTCATCAGCCGGTGGGGTTTCGGGCTGACATGAAGCAAACATTAGCGCCACAATGGCCAAAAGTGTAGATAGTCGTGCGGTAAAATCTCTCATAGACACTCTTAAGTTTAAGTTTTATATCTTACAAAGATAATAATATATTTGGAAAGTACAAAAAAAGATGATTAATACCATTAAGACGATTAGGACCATTGAGACCATTAAGATGGTTGCGGACAACGCTGATACCCGACCTCGTAATTGTCCTAATGGTCTTAGTGGTCTTAAAAGTCCTAATTATCCTAATGGTCCTAAAAAAATCCACACTCCCCAATATTCGATTAAAATTACGGTTCTCGGAGCGAAAAAGTGCGTTAATCACTGACCCATAACGCATTAAACGGCAAACCTCGGAAATGGTAACAATGGCAATTTAGCAAAGAAACGCAAGGTAATGAAATAGAACGGTTGCCTAATCATTACCCGATAATGCAGTAAAGTTTTTCTTTGTGTCGTCACGTTTCATCGTTCTGCATCAGTTTGCATATCAATGTATAACTCGCTGATAACTAATTTTG
>JAZNQJ010000037.1:0-11522 GCA_045590115.1 Alistipes sp.
CTTTGGTGTACGTCCCAATGGTGGCACTTTTTGTTAGCGGCAGTAGATGCGGCCTTATAATCGAAAATTACAGGAGGCCGGCTTTATAATAGAGAACAATCTGCTCCAGCATTGCATCCTCGCCCTTGGGGTCGTAGTGCAGCTTTAGGTTGTTGCCAAAGAGGCGGGCTAAGGCTTGGTAGAAGCCTGCGGTAAAGCCGGATCGGAAATCCTTGATTATGTTGAATACAGTGTGGTTAGTCTCGCGATCAATGAGCTTAAGAAGTATCATGCCCTCGTAGCGTGTCATCTTCCAGAGCATGGGTGTAATCTCCTTTTTGAGGGCATCCTCGATAGCCTTGGTATAGCCACGCTGATCCTTACGACGCTCAAACTCAGCGAGGCGCTCATCGAGATCCTCCATACGTTTAGCTGCCTCAAGTGCCAAGGGGTAGACCTTCTTGACGGCGACAATCATACGCTGATAGTTGCGGATATCTCGGTTACGCTTATAAATAGGTACTGTCATCAGCGTGACATGAAGTATGGAGTCACCACCGATGGTACGCTCCCAGCGTGCCGACGTAGCACCACGCACACGCTGACGGCGTGACTGAGCATCAGCCTGGGGTGTAACCATAACCAGCAACACAAGAAGTAGGAGTATGTAGCGTAGGTACTTCACGCAGCTTCATTTTTCTACAAAGATAACGATTTGACACGAGATTGAGTTGTGTTTATCAAATATTTTTATTAAATTTGCTCTATAAAACAGTTTAAAAAACAAAGAAAATATGCTTGAAAAGGGACTTAAACACAACAGCATAATGCGTGTCGAGGAGGGCAACACCGCCGAGTTTATCGGCTCGGGCGACATGGCAGTATTGGCAACGCCAGCTATGGTGGCACTTATGGAGAATGCTGCGATGCTCGCCGTAGCGCTACACTTGGGCGAGGGTGAGACCACCGTAGGCTCGATGATATCTACGTCGCATCTAAAGCCATCGAAGGTGGGCAACATCATCGAGGCTCGTGCCGAGCTTACGGAGGTTGATGGCCGACAACTTGAGTTTAGGATTGAGGCCTACGATGGCCAGACGCTTATCGGCGAGGGAACACACACACGCTTTGTGGTAAATCGTGAGAAGTTCCTTGCCAAACTATAATACCTGAAACATATAGATTGACATTTGAGGTATAGATACAAAAAGGGCTGGCATGCACTTCCCCCAAAACATCCAACCTTTTAATACCCAAATGAAAGCTTATAACCCCGATTGGATGTATTATGCACACCAGCCTAATACGTTCTGTTAAGTTGTGTCACTTAACGATGGTGCAAAGGTAATGTGGTTCAAATGGTTAGGCAATATACAAATTACGGAATACCTAACCAAAATTACTTTTTTACACATTAATAGCACCATTATCACTATAAAACGGGGTAAAATGGGTAATAGAAAGAGTGCCAAGAGGATTGATACAGTAGCTGATGTATGCAAATATTTTGACATCACCACCTCCAACGAGTGGATGTGTGTTGTTGACCTCTCCAAGATGGCTAAGATTGACCCTCAGCCTATATATATCAACCTATACTGCGTAGTCTGCGTTGCTGCAAATAGGGAATCCAAACAGCAACCACGCATGATATTTATGCCGCCAGACTACCTGCGTGAAATCTTTCCTAATGGCTATACTCAGTTTGATGGCTGGATGTTGTGTTTCAGCCCATCATTGATCGAGGGCACAATACTTGAAAACCGCATGGGAGAGTATGCCTTCTTCAATGATCGCTCACTTGCGCAGTTATTCATCAACGATGATGAGTACGAGATGATCGTAAACTGTATGTTCTCGCTGAGGGCTGAGCAGTATAACATCCTGGATAAGTATACTAAGCGTATATTGGCTGCAGGCATTGCAGTGCTACTCACCCAATGTTTGCGCTACTATGAGCGTCAAGCACCACGCAACTATCTGCGTAATGCTGACATCGTAAAGCAGATGGATATAGTTCTCAACCACTTCTTTGCAGCGCCACAGCTCTACGAAGGTCTACCTACCGTAGCATGGTGCGCCCAGCAGCTACACATCACCCCCAACTACCTTGGCGACCTTATGCGCAAGTATGGCGAGTGCTCGGCACAGGAGTTTATCCACAACCGCATCATACAGGAGGTTAAGGGTAGATTAGAGCGTGACAACAGCCCCATAAGCCAGATTGCCTACGACTTAGGATTTAAGTACCCGCACCACCTATCACGACTATTTGCGAAGATTGAGGGTTGCTCGCCCCACGACTACCGCTGTAGCCTTACCACAAAGTAGACAAAGTGATTACTCGGCTCAATTTTGACCATAGATTTTGTATATTAAAATATTTACACTATCTTTGTCACCGCTTACGAGCAACGATTGAGCTATGGTGTAATGGTAACACAGCAGATTTTGGTTCTGTTATTCTGAGTTCGAATCTCGGTAGCTCAACTCACAATATAGGCCCGCACTTTAGAGTGCAGGCCTTTGTTGTATAGGTATGTTCTATAAATTAGTAAATATGTTATACTCTTTTAGCAAAGAGTGTTGCATAATTACATTTTTATTCGTACTTTTGCGGTACCAAGCCGCACCCCAAGCTTAGGTATGTGAGCAACGCTTGCGAGGTTTCATACCTTTACCTCGAAGAATCTACACCCCTTGAAATGGTTGCTCAATGGCCTAAGTGGCTGTTCTTTCATAACGAAACTTAATTTCGAAAATGTGTTATTCGCGGAGGCATCATCCTTGGGGTTGATGCCTCTATTCTTTGTAAGAAGAAGAGGGGGGGGGTAGATTAAGATATTGGGCTGGATGGGACATACTCTGGTGTATTTCCCATTCAGCCCAATGATTGAGAGGTCTCAGATGACCCCTTATCTCAAGAAATTACCAGAGGTTGCGAGGATATTCACCAGAGGCAATCAACTCCTCAATCTTCTGCATAAGCTGAGGCTTATCCTCCTTGTAAGTCACGCCAAACCACTTAGATGAGGTCTCCAAGACACGCATGGTGGCAGTACCCTCGTTGATTACCTTGTTGACCATAAGAGGGATGAAGAACTCCGACTTAAGGTTGTCAATATTCTCCTTGAGGAACTCCTTGAAATATGCCTCAGAGTGTGCGAAATAGTCGGGAGTGAAGCCGAAGAGGTTCATCGACACAGGGGTATTCTCGGCCAAAGGCTCATCAGTGCCGAGGTCATGGAATACAATAGTGCCGTTGACACGCTCAATCTTAGTACGCTCAACCATACCCTGGAGGTTACCCTCAGAGTCTACGGTGCATACGCCACGAGATACTGTGCCATTCTCCGAGAGGGTCTTGCACACCTCGTAGCCCACCATGCAATACTTACCAACCGAGCCATCGAGCTGCGAGAGGTAGTTGCCAATAACGGCATAAGCATCACGACCATAGAAGTCATCGGCATTAATTACGGCGAAAGGTGTGTCGATAACCTTAGCACCCATCATCACAGCGTGGTTTGTACCCCATGGCTTAACACGCTCAGCAGGGAGCGTGAAGCCCTCAGGAAGCATATCAAGCTCCTGGAACACATACTCCACCTCGATACGGTGGCCGAAGCGCTCAGCATTGAACACCTCGCAGAAGTCGTCAGCAAAGGAGTGGCGGATAACGAATACCACCTTATCAAAGCCGGCACGTATAGCGTCGTAAACCGAGTAGTCGATGATGGCCTCGCCATTAGGGCCTACGCCATCCATCTGCTTGAGCGAGCCATAGCGTGAGCCCATGCCCGCAGCAAGAACTAAAAGAGTTGGTTTTACCATAATCGTTTCGTATAGTTAAGTTGTCAATATTAGCAATTTCGCTTGACAAAGGTAAAAATTTTTAAATAAAGTACCAAGTATCCACCCTTTTTCGTTATCTTTGCCGTAAATATATATTATTGTATGGAGGAGAACAAGTTCAAGCGTCTATGGACGCAACTCACAGATAAGCGACAGCTATCAATGCGTGACCGCTCAAGCGATGAGCCTCATTGGAAGGTCAACATGACACCTATAGGCATGATAAGTGGCATCACAGCTCTTGTAGTCATCATCTTCGTAGTGCTGATGCTGCTCATGGCATACACACCAATACTCGAGATATTCCCCGGATATAGGACTCGTAGCGAGGCTATGCACGATAGTCTTGTGGAGAGTATCATGCGTGTGGACTCTATGGAGCGTAGCATGGGACGCATGCTTGAGTATAACGATGCGGTGACCAAGATTATCAACGGCACAACACCTACGCTACACTCTACGGTAACTACCGACAGCGTGCAGTATGACAAGACTACAGTGTTGCCTTCACGTGCCGACTCGTTGCTGCGTAGCATCCTTGA
The DNA here is from genome assembly GCA_045590115.1 of Alistipes sp. GTDB lineage: Bacteria > Bacteroidota > Bacteroidia > Bacteroidales > Rikenellaceae > Alistipes. The sequence goes on from JAZNQJ010000037.1 coordinate 4,377, forward strand.
GCGTAGCGAGGGAGTATACTCACTGCAGAACACCAAGGAGGCAAACCCCGTAGCGGCGATGTTCCGAGCGCCTATGTATGGCACCGTAGCACGTGGTTTCGACACTCCCGATTCGAGCTTCGACATTGTGATCATGGGTATTGACTCTGACCGTACGGTGATGTCGATAGAGAATGGTACGGTGGTGGGCGTGACACCAGGCACTGCGGGACATACGTCGATAATCATTCAGCATAGCAACGGCTATGTGTCGATATACAAGAATCTCGGCGAGGCACTTGTGCGCAAGGGCGAGATAGTGCAGAGCGGTACGGTGATAGGCCGTCAGGCAGTAAGTGAGGATGGTAAGACCATAGACCTCGGCTTTGAGCTATGGCGTGGCGGTACAGCAGTAGATCCCGAGAGATATATTTTGTTTAAGAAGTAGAAACCATCATACGATGAGTATTGAGAGAGTAACAGTCCTTGGCTCTACAGGCTCTATAGGCGTGCAGACCCTCGACATCATACGTCGAAACCCCGAGCGCTTCCGCATCGCATCGCTTGTGGCACACAGCCGCTGGCAGGAACTTGCAGCACAGGCACGTGAGTTTGGCGCAGAGAGCGTGGTGATTGGCGACAAGAGCCTCTACCCACAGCTCAAGGAGGCGTTGGCAGATACACCCACAAAGGTGCTTGCGGGCGAGGAGGAGATTAACCATGTGGCAGAGAGCTACCGTAGCGATACGGTGGTAAATGCGCTGGTGGGATATGCAGGACTACACCCTACGGCACTCGCCATAGAGAGCGGCAAGCGTATAGCCTTGGCCAACAAGGAGACATTGGTCGTGGGCGGAGATATAATCATGGCAGCAGCAAAGCGCAAAGGCGTGGAGATACTCCCCATCGACTCGGAACATTCGGCAATAATGCAGTGCTTGGAGGGCGAGCAACGTGCAAGCATTCGCAACCTGATAATAACATGCAGTGGCGGTGCGCTACGTAACCTACAACGTGAGGAGCTTGAGAGCGTGACACCTGAGATGGCACTTAAGCACCCACAGTGGAGTATGGGCGCAAAGATTACCATTGACTCGGCGACGTTGGTAAACAAGGGCTTCGAGGTTATCGAGGCACGCTGGCTATTCGACATTGAGCCTGAGAGAATTAAGGTGGTGATACACCCACAGTCTATCGTACACTCGATGGTGGAGTTTACCGTCGGCTCGGTGAAGGCACAGCTCGGCAATGCCGACATGCACACACCCATAAGCTATGCACTACTCTACCCTGAGCGTGCCAAGCAGGCAGTGGAGCAGTTCTCGATATTGGACTACCCCACGCTCACATTTGCCGAGGTAGACAGAGTGAAGTACCCAGCACTTGACATTGCATATGAGTGTCTAAGGCGTGGTGGTACAGCAGCATGTACCATGAACGGAGCTAATGAGGTGGCAGTAGCAGCATTTCTACACCATAAGTGTGGCTACAACGACATCGTGGGGGCTATACGCTATGCCCTCGACAACGCCTCATTCGAGGCACACCCAACACTCAGTGACTACGACACAGCAAATGCCGAGTCACGAGAGTTGGCACGTAGATATCTTAAACTGTAAAACATAAAACAACATATGGAGGCTATACTAATCAAAGCACTACAATTCTTCGCATCACTATCGCTATTGGTGCTTATCCACGAGTTTGGACACTACATTACCGCACGCATATTCAAGATTCGTGTCGAGAAGTTCTACCTATTCTTTAACCCCTGGTTCACGCTATACAAGCGCAAGATTGGCGAGACTGAATACGGCATCGGCTGGTTGCCTATGGGTGGCTACGTGTCGTTGGCTGGCATGATTGATGAGTCGGTGAATAGCAACGACCTATCCTCAGAGCCACAGCCCTGGGAGTTCCGCACAAAGCCAGCATGGCAGCGTCTAATCGTGATGCTTGCCGGCGTGTTTATGAACGTGATACTCGCCATGGCAATATACTCTATGATGCTCTTTACGTGGGGCGAGCAGTATATTCACAACGACGACATAGAGCATGGCTACGCCTTTACCGAGGTGGGCGAGGCACTTGGCTTCGAGGATGGAGACAAGATTGTGGCCATTGATGACCAGAAGATTGGCAACATCAAGGATATCACCAAACACCTTGTAATCGCTGACCAAGACCGCACAGTTAGCGTAGAGCGTGGTGGCCAGATGGTGGATATAACCATACCTCTGCAGACTCTTGTTCAGATGCGTGAGGATGAGACAATCATAGGCTTCTACGATATTATCGTACCATTTGAGATTGATGAGGTTAAGTCAGAGAGTGCAGCTAACGCAGGCCTTATGGCTGGCGACAAGGTGGTAGCAGTAGATGGTGTTACGGTGCGTGACTTCATGCATGGCAAGGAGCTTATAGCCCTGGCTAAGGAGCGTAACGCCGAGATTGACATTGTGCGCAACGCTACTGATACCTTACATCTTAGCGTGCCGGTAAATGCTGAGGCACAGCTCGGCGTGATGATCAAGCTACCCCAGCCTCGCACCGTAGAGTATGGCTTCTGGGAGTCGATACCCGCAGGCATCAAGCGTGGTGGCGAGCAGCTGAAGTCATATTGGGATCAGCTCAAGATGATTGTCAACCCCGAGACCAAGAGCTACAAGGAGGTGGGTGGCTTCATCGCCATAGGCAACATCTTCCCCGATGAGTGGAATTGGCAGAGCTTCTGGTCGCTAACGGCATTTATATCTGTGGCATTGGCTGTAATGAACCTGCTCCCAATACCTGGCCTCGATGGTGGTCATGCGCTATTCACGCTATGGGAGATTATCACACGCCGCAAACCCAGCGAGCGATTCCTCGAGATTATGCAGTATATAGGCATGGGACTTATCCTGCTGCTATTCATATACGCCAACGGCAACGACATCATACGACTATTTAAGTAAGAGCCATGGCAGCCAAACTAAAGCGCACGTTCTTCTGCACATCGTGTGGATATGAGACACCCAAGTGGTTGGGCAAGTGTCCCTCGTGTGGCGAGTGGAACACCATAACTGAGCATGTGGTGGCTAAGGAGTCGCCACAGTCGGCACGCCTTGTGTCGGTGCCTAAGCCACAGCCGCAGCTTGTTCAGGATATCACAGAGCAGACCACACGCCGTATAGATACAGGCATCGGAGAACTTAACAGAGTGTTGGGTGGAGGCCTTGTGCCGGGGTCTCTGCTACTGCTTGGTGGCGAGCCAGGCATAGGTAAGTCTACCCTATCGCTACAGATTGCGCTTACGGCAAATGGTCTACGTACGCTCTATGTCTCGGGCGAGGAGTCTGCCGAGCAGATAAAGATGCGTGCCTTGCGTCTTGGCATCGGCAACGAGCAGTGTACGGTATATACCGAGACACTACTCGAAAACATCGTGTCGCAGATTGAGGAGCTACGCCCTGACATGGTTATCATCGACTCGATACAGACCATGTCTACCGACATCATAGAGTCGTCGGCAGGTAGCGTGCCACAAATTCGTGAGTGCGCAGCAACGCTGCTACGTGTGGCCAAGAGCATGGGTACTGCGATATTCATCATCGGCCATATCACTAAGGATGGCACCATTGCGGGTCCAAAGATTTTGGAGCATATCGTAGACGTGGTGCTTCAGTTTGAGGGCGACGGCAACCATACATATCGCATACTGCGTGGCGTGAAAAACCGCTTTGGAGCGACCTCAGAGATTGGTGTGTTTGAGATGCGTGAGGCGGGACTACGCCAGGTGGACAACCCCTCAGAGATACTACTCACGCACTACGAGGAGCCACTATCGGGTTGCGCCATAGGTGCTGCCGTAGATGGCATACGCCCCTACCTTATCGAGGTGCAAGCCTTGGCAAGTGGTGCTGCCTATGGTACTCCACAGCGCTCCACAACGGGCTTTGACCAGCGCCGACTAAACATGCTCATCGCCGTACTTGAGAAGCGTGTGGGCATGAAGATGTACCAGAAGGATGTGTTCCTCAACTTTGCTGGCGGATTTAAGATTTCGGACACAGGCATGGACCTTGCCGTTGTGGCAGCTATCATATCGTCGTACTACGACCGCCCACTCAACGATAAGGCCTGCTGCGCTGGCGAGATAGGTCTTTCGGGCGAGGTACGCCCCGCACCACGCACCGAGCAACGCATTGCCGAGGCTGCACGCCTTGGCTTCAAACGCATCTTGGTATCGAGCTTCGTGGAGCGCTCGATAAAAGCTCCCAAAGGCATCGAGGTGGTCTATATCTCAAGCATCGAGCAACTCCTCAAGGCGATGTTTTAAGGGGTAAGAGAGGATAAAAAAATTAGGGAATCTAATGAGGTTAGAGGCAGACGCTAAACGCCCTTAGCTCATTAGATTCCCTAAATTCATTATGCCGTTCGCCCCTACTTGTCATAAGCTGAGCGAAAAAAAATGGAGGTGACTAAAAAGTTAATTAGCCACCTCCGTTTTGTGTTCTGAGGTTGAAGAAAAAGATGTAGTTTTAGGCATGCGAAGCCCGAAAAAGCGGAGTTTACTAAGCGTAAATGAGCATTTTGAGGGCGAGCATAACGACAAAATACACTTTTTATTCAGCCTCATCTCATCGGTACAACCTCTTAATAGGCCTTTATAATATCATCGAGGTTGGTTAGCTTCAGGCTCTTGATGCGCTTCTCATCCTGGGCAAGTGTCGAGCGCTTAGAGATCTCAAGCAGAGCCTGCTGCTTAGCTAATAGCTCTTTAACATGCTCCATAGCACCCTCTGCCACCCAATTTAGGTCAACTGTCTTATAGTAGCCTTTGTAGGCCTTAGCAGCACACTTTGCAGGCTTGAGCTTTGTGCTAAGCTCTTCATTGTTTGCAACAACCTGCTCGTATAGTGCGATGTACTGCTCTACGCTCTGCTGAGCTGCAAGAAGGTCGCTGTATTGCTTAATGCCCTCCTCGAGTGACACAATAGCCGATGTGGTACTCTTATACATATCATTATAGAGCGAGAGTACCGATAACTTTTTAGCTACAATCTGATTATGAATTTCTGCGCTCTTACTCTTAAGTGCGCAATAGTCATCATACTGCTTAAGTAGGGTCTGCTGAGTAGCTACAAGGCTCTTCATGCTCTCAAGATTAAGGCTCTTACTCCAATCTGGGATAACAGGCGAGCTTGTGGTTGTATATACACTAATCTGCTTATTGGCAATCTGAGCCTCTAAATCTTTTGCCTGAGGGTAATACTTCATGTAGGCATGGAAGTGATTAACCATGTCTTTCTGATCTATGAAGCTCTTTATCGTAGCATATAAGTCATTATGATTTATGTCGATGTCTCTGATTTTGCTGTTGAAGGCAGCAAGCTGCACTTCGACAGCATCCTCATAGCTATCAATCACATGGGTATTTTTAAGCTGCTGCAGATAGCCAACAACATTGTCGATAGCGGCATCGTGTGCGGCTATTACATCATCAAGATCATCATATATATTGCGAACACGTTGGATTGATGATAGCACTACTTCATACTTATCATCAAAGCTAAAGTTTGCTATAAATGAGCTATATGGCCCACTATTTTTGTTGCTATTTGCTGGGCGACCTTCAAGCAATACAACGTAGCCATTACCACAACCCTTATCCTCAGCGATATTATATCTAAACACGCTGTAATTTACATTCTCAAAAGATATGTTGTTTTGAGCGAAATAGGGCTGTATTCTCCTCTTTAGCACAGCATGGTTATGCTCTGCAAAGCGATCCTTAACCCTCTGCGCCTGCTGTGGGGTAAGATAGTAACCATATACTTCCCAATCCAATATCCAACGCTCGCCGGTGTATTCATAGCGAGGGCCAATCTCAGTCTTATCGTTAAAGCCACTATACCTATATGCGTTAAAAGGCTCTGAGATGTAGTAATTGTCCGAATCCTCATCCTTAAAAAAACTTGTCTTGTTTACAACGGCAACTTCGTCATCTCGCACCTTACCAAAAATGGTTTTTAGCCATTCACTTAGACCATTGTCAGTAATTATTGCTGACTTGCATATGTACTGATACGATGCTTTACTATCAGACCAATCGCATGATCCTAAGCCACCCCAAGGGATATAATCGTAGGAACTCTGAAAGATATATTTATCGACATTCGCAGCATCAAACTCCTGCTGCTCGAGGCGATAGCCCTGCTCAAAAAGCTCCTCCTGAGATATCTGCCCATTAGCATATTTGGTAGCCATAGCTTTGGTTTGTGCATCTGTGTAATTATGCTCACCACCCGAGATTAATATGCCATTGGTAAATTGATACGCATTGACATTGTTTAGCTCATCAGTCAGAGTCCATCGACCGTTAACCTCGCCCTTTGATGAGAAACCACCTGAGACTTTCAGACTTTCCGAAGTATACTTATATGTGGTTGGCACTCCGTTGTTGAAGTTCACCTCTACCCTCTTTTTCTCTCTACGTCGAGGTGCATCCTCCGTAAATACAAACTTACCATTAGGCTCACCATGGTTGAAAGAGCCTGTAAACGATGCTGTCTCGTGAACATAGTTGCGATTATAATTATATCCGTAAGGTCTGTCGTAGAAGAACTTTAGAGATATCGCACCATGTAGCTTACCATTACTATGATTTGCAGTAAGCAGATATGAATGATCATCAAATGGATCCGATTTTACGGGGCCATCATACGTTTCATCCGACAAACAACTAATCTTTACCGGAACATTCCAGCTAATCGCAGAGATCTGCAACCATGGAGTAATGGTATTGCGTTGACCAAAGACTACTGATGATGACATCACCATTAACAACAATAATAGTAGGTATCTTTTCATAGGTTTATAGTTTGTGATAGACAAAGGTACAAAAAAATAGATATCACAGCAACGTAGCTGGGATAATTTTGGTGGAGGGGATGCTGAGATAATAGGATCATTAGGACAATTAAGACAATTAAGATGGTTGCGGACAACGTGTGATACCCAACCTCGTAATGGTCGTAATGGTCTTAATGGTCCTAAAAAAATCCACACTACCCCAATTTCTTGAGAGAAGGGGTTAGGCTTAGTCTATCACAAAAGAGACTACCGCAGGATAGTACAATAGCGTACAGCCTGCGGTAGTCTACTTTTTGGGATGGGCTGAGAATG
>JAZNQJ010000038.1:0-6842 GCA_045590115.1 Alistipes sp.
AATTAGGTCGAGTTGATTTTGAAGATTATTGTGAGGATATTTCTTATTTATTGTGATGGCGCAATGCGAGCATTGTAACTGAGGAAAAATAAGAAATATACCACAATAAATTCAAAAGCGACCGAAATAGAGTCTGCCGAAAGCGTATAACATATTTACTAATTTTTAGAACATACCTAAAGAGTAATTACTCTGCAATACTACGGAAGATTACCGTAGAATTATGACCGCCAAAGCCGAACGTATTGCTTAGCGCCGCACGCACCTTACGTTTACGTGCCGAGCCGAGAGTAAGATCAAGCTTAGGGTCGATTGTTGGGTCGAGATTCTCGACATTGATTGTGGGTGGGATAACACCACGAGTAATAGCCATGATGCAAGCAAGAGCCTCGATGGCTGCTGTAGCACCAAGCAGGTGTCCCGTCATAGATTTTGTCGACGAAATACTTACACCCTTAAGCTCCTTGCCAAACACAGCATCAAGAGCCTTAAGCTCAGCGATATCGCCAAGAGGTGTAGATGTACCATGCACATTGATATAGTCAATGTCTGATGGTTGCATGCCGGCATCTGTCAATGCCTCCTCCATCGATAATATAGCACCCTCACCCTCAGGATGTGGGGCTGTCATGTGATAAGCGTCGGCCGACATACCGCCGCCGGCAACTTCACAATAAATCTTTGCGCCACGCTTTATGGCGTGTTCGTACTCCTCAAGCACCAAAGCACCAGCACCCTCGCCGATAACAAAGCCATCACGGTCACGATCAAAGGGTCGTGAGGCATGCTCTGGGTCATCGTTGCGAGTGGACAGTGCCTGCATAGAGCTAAAGCCACCTACTCCCGACTGGATGATAGGTGCCTCAGCGCCACCCGTAACGATAACATCAGCCTTACCTAAGCGGATAAGGTTGAATGCATCGATAATAGCATGGTTCGATGATGCACATGCCGAAGTTACGGTGTAGTTGGGTCCCATGAAGCCATACTTCATGGCGATGTGGCCTGCCGAGAGATCGGCAATCATACGGGGAACAAAAAATGGACTAAACCGAGGGAGTTCACCTCCCTTGGCATAGTCCATACATTCATTATAATAGGTCTCGATACCTCCGACACCCGAGCTAAACACAACACCACAGCGGCGGCGACAAACATCCTCGCCAAGCTGAGCATCGTCTACAGCCTCGGTTGCAGCAATTACTGCGAACTGTGCAAAACGGTCATACTTACGTACTTCGCGACGATCGAAGTATCGTGACCAATCATAATCTTTTACTTCGCAAGCAAAGCGTACCTTGAACTTTGAAGCATCAAAGTTTGTAATGGGAGCAGCTCCAGAAACACCGGCCTCAAGATTTTGGAAATACTCCTCAACATTGTGGCCAATAGGGTTGATAGTACCGATACCCGTAACAACAACACGCTTCAACTCCATGGGTACAATACGCTCTTGCTATTAGATGGTGTCTACTACTTGTGAGACTCGATATAGCTGATAGCGTCACCAACTGTCTGGATCTTCTCAGCGTCACCATCAGGAATCTGAAGATCGAAAGCCTTCTCGAACTCCATGATAAGCTCTACCTGATCCAAAGAGTCTGCACCAAGATGTGCTGTGAAGCTTGCCTCTGGCACTACCTCTGACTCCTTAACACCCAACTTGTCAACGATAATCTCGACAACCTTTGACTGAATTTCTGACATAATAAATAAGTTTTAGTTAAACATTATAGTAGTAAATATCGTCCTACTGTAATTTGTCTAAAAATTTTTCACCTTAGACGATGCAAAAATAACACTTTTTTATTATCTTTGACATTATCTCGCAAAAAAATTATTAACAAGTTTCAACAAAACACTATTAAACGATTAATAACCAGAGAATTATGAACCTTTTGCTAATTTCCAATTCCACCAATGCCGGCGAGGCATATCTTAAGTATCCAATTGCTGAGATAGCAAAAACACTCGAGGGCGTTACTGAGGTAGTTTTTATCCCCTATGCTGCCGTAACATTCTCTTACGACGAGTACGAGCGCAAAGTTCAGGAGCGCTTCGATGAAATAGGCATCAAGGTGCGCTCGGTTCACCACGCACTTAACAAGCGCAACTTTGTACGCCACGCCCAGGCTATAGTAATCGGCGGCGGTAACACCTTTGCACTACTTAAGAAGATGCAGGAGGAGGACCTCTTGGATATGATATATCGCAGAGTAAAGGCTGGCGTGCCTTACGTAGGCTGGTCAGCAGGTAGCAACGTGACCTGCCCAACAATCTGCACAACAAACGATATGCCTATCGTGCAGCCTGAAGCATTCCGAGCTATCGGCCTTGTACCATTCCAGATCAACCCACACTACCTCGACGCTAACCCTGAGGGTCACGCTGGCGAGACTCGTGAGCAGCGCATCAACGAGTATATCGAGGCTAACCGCAGCCGCTATGTTGTAGGTCTTCGTGAGGGTTGTATGCTACGTGTTACAAGCGACTCTATAGAGCTTATCGGCTCACGCCCAATGCGCATCTTCCGCAAGGGCATCGAGACCTACGAGGTACAGCCGGGCGACAACATCGAGTTCCTCATCAAGCGCACGAAGTAGTGAGCAGCCAGCAGGCTATAACGGGTAGTCGTGGCGAGGATATAGCCACTGAGTGGCTACGTGAGCGGGGATACTATATCGTGGAGCGCAATTGGCGCATAGGACACTACGAGATAGATATCATCGCCGAACACTACGACACGCTACACTTTGTCGAGGTTAAGACCCGCAGGCGTGGTAGCTGGCAGTCGGCTTATGATAGCATCGATGAGCAGAAACGCCGCACTTTGCGTCGTGGAGCTATGGCCTACAGAGCCATGCACCACATAAGGCTTAACCTGCAATTCGACCTTATAGCCATTACGGTTGACGACGACAACTACTCGGTAGAGTATGTCGAGAACATATTATAAACAAGATAGAGGATACCGAGTGGGTATCCTCTATCTTGTTTAATACTCAATAGTAAGATGCTCTATGTCGCCAAGTCGCTTAATCTCAAAGCCTTTGGCACGCTCCATCTCAAATAATGTATTGAATGTTTCATCGGTGGCGTAGTCGTGGCTAAGCCCATCAGAGTACTCCTCCTGAGTTCCATCGCCCCAATCTACCTGACCACGAACGCCCTCGCCATACCATACAGGGGCATCGAGCTGTTTGGAGCTATGTTTCAAAGTGAGGTTCAACACATCTACCTTAACTGTGTCATCTGGCGTAGGCTCGGGTTGTGGCTCTGGCTGCGGCGTAATATCAACAACATCATCGCATGCCGCAAGCAGCAGCAGTGCTACAGCCATATATATCGCTCGTTTCATTGTCTATAAGTTTTTAAGGGTAAATGTATAGCTCTTGCTCTCTAAGCTATCCTCACTCTCAAGATATATCTCGTATAAATCCCCAGGATGAAGAGCCTTTGTATCAATAATCAGAGTTCGAGAGGTTGTCTGTACCCCACTCTCCACAACACTACCAAGCAGGCGTAGAGTAGCCTTAACATTACGCTCATGTGTAATGGTCATCAGCCCCGATGCTCTATCAAACTTTAGCGACGTGGTATCACCTATCGAGGGGTGCTTCAGCACAATCTCCCACTGAGTATTATCGGCATATGGCATCATCCAATGCCACTTATCGCCCCCCTTAGCACGATAGAAAGCACGTAGCCTATCTCCCGACTCAATATCACCCTTAACCTTAATCTCAACATTTAACACTGAGGTTGCATAGCCCGAGGCAAGCGAGAAGGGGACTGCATCCGAGGCCCACGACTTAAACTCGCCCTCGATATCGCACACACCTACACGCACCTCGCCCTCAAAGTCTATGACCGAAGGGTTGGCAATAGAGATACCATCTATCACAAACCTCTCATCGGCCTTAAACTCCGTAGTCTTGGTAGTCATACCAGGCGTTGAGAGATATATCAAATTATCCACCTCGCCATCACGCACAGGGTGAACGCCGAGCAATGCCCAATGTCTTGTGTCGAAGACATACTCCTCGAGAACAAGCCCCTCAATCTTAAAGAAGCCATTGCTCATACCGCCCCAGCCCCAATTTACATGGAAGTAGTCGTTGTCATCATAGCCGTCGATAACAAAGGCGTGTCCCGCCTCTTCAGCAGTATATGCGCTATAGAATACAGGACGGTTGGCGTCTATCTCTCTACGCAACAGAGCATTCCAATTCTCTACCGAGTAGTAATCACGCATAGCGTAGAAGCACGATGGACTATAGCCATAGTTCTCGTACATCGCAACGTTGTTTGGCAGTGCCGCAGTACCGATAGCCGAGTAGTCGGCCTGAAACGAGTGGCCGAGGTCGGCCATAAGCACCGCCACAGCATCGCCCTGAGCCTCGCTATACTCGCCCTCGACATATTCATAGAGCATATTGTCCCAATCGTAGGAGTGGTTAAGGTCTCGTGCAGGGACATTGATGCCTTTGGTAAGTGTGGTAAATGGCTCTGTTACACCCATAGCCGCCTCAGGCCAGCGGTTGTAGTGCATGACAATGGCCATTGCCGTCTGCGTACAACCTGTCAAGGATAATGCACCCTCATCCTCAGGACAATACTTGTTATATGGCATATATTGGCTCCAGCGAGCAGTACGCAACGTTGTAGCATTTACAGGAGCATAACCCTCCTCCCAAAGCCTTGCTGTGGTCTGCGAAGCCTCAATATTATGCATGCGGGCGTAAGTTATCACGCTATCAACATATCTGAGCCATGCCTCGAAGTTTGGAGGTAACACATCGCCTTGCGACACAGGATATTGCGTCGAAAAGGCCAATATAGGTGCAACACAATCATCGCCCGCAACAATGGCAAAGCCCTGACCCGACTTAGGCACAATGACATAGAACGTAGGGGCAGAGTATGCTCGTGTTGGATTAAGCAGTTGGCTATCCCACGTCACACACAGCTCCGAACTTCGTGTCGTGTCGCCAAACACACCACGAGCTACCTCGATAGCTATGCTCGGCGAAACCTCCTTTGCCACTACCCCACTAACCGTAAACAGTAGCAGCAATGCAAACAGTAAACGTCTCATAGTAAAAAATGGGGAGGTGACCAAAAGTAAATTAGCCACCTCCGCTTCGCTACGAGGCTGAATAAAAAGATGTAGTTTTAGGCCTACGAAGCCCGAAAAACCGCAGTTTACTTAGCGTAAATGAGGATTTTAAGGGCGAGCATATTTTATTCAGTCTCACAATTAATTACAAGAAAGGTACAACCTCTGTGCTACGAGTAGTAGTAGCCTCAGTGATAATCTCGGCAGGAATCTCACACTTCTCGTAAACGCTTGTTACGCTCTGGTCCTCCTGGCTATAAAGAGTGAGTTTGCCGCCATCTACAGCGAACTTATAACCAGACGCCCAATTTGAGCCATCCTCGTATGAGCCTGTTACGATGTCGTCACTTACCTTGTATGTACCCTTGAATAGCTGGTAATAAAGTGTCCATACCTGCTGGTAAATCTCAAACGCTCCATTCTCGAACTTGATATATACATCAAACTCCGGAGCCTCGCCATTCCACTCGGTGATGTGCCACTGACCATCGATAGCACTACTACTACCGCCACCACCAGGGGTGTTATCAGGGTTCTTCTCACAGCCAACCAAGGCGAGTGCAACGATTGCAAAAATTGCTAATAACTTCTTCATATCTCGTTTTACATTTTTTTACAGTTAACAATATTACAACCAGCCACCAGGAACGATTGGAGCGCCTGTACCCTCATCAACCTTGATACCTGGACGTACTACAAATGCAAACTCCTGCTCAGCCTCCATACCGCCTGTAATCTGTCCGCCACCTACGGCAGTGCCACCAGCAATATACTTCAACTTTACAATTGCGCTACCAGGCTTGGTACAAGTGATAAGAAGCTTGCTACCCATAAAGCGGCAGTCAGTGATGCCGAGTTTCTCCTTAACCTCGTCAGAGATTTCAGACTCAAGCATCTTAACCTGTAGGTTACCATCGCCGATGAAGTTATTAATATCGAGGATAACCTGCTCGCCGAGTGGCACAGGGATACAAGTAGTACCACGCACAGCCATCAACACTCGGTAGGCGTCGATAAGGCCTGTACCCATCTTATTGTTGTATTTCATAAGGTCCAGAGTACCCTGAGTCTCGTAGTTAGACTTTGTACCCACGAACTTAAGGCCTGAAACCGATGATACGATGATATCCTTAAGCTCAGGAAGAGTAAGCACTATGCCATTGTCGGCAGCATAAGAGATAGCCAACGCAGCAATACCCGATACGTGAGGACACGCCATAGATGTACCCTGCATGAAAGCATACTTATCGCCTGGGAGTGTCGAAGCCACGCAACCGCTCTCTACTGATGTTCCACTACGACGGAAGTACTCGCCACCGGGAGCCGACACGTTACAGCCACGATCGAAGCAAGTGTAGTATGTAGGGCAACCATCAGGAGCAATTGCCGATACAGCGATAAGCTTGTTGTAGGCTGCTGGATAGCCAGCTACAGCCTTACCGTCGTTACCTGCAGCAAAGATGATGATACCACCCTCAAGGTTTGGATGGTTCTTAGTTTCCATAAAGTATTTGAATGCTGTCCACTCAACGCCTGTTGATCCATTCTCAAACATATTGTCGTTGGAAATCTGACCTGATTCGAAGCCCCAAGAGTTCTGTAATACACAAGCACCACGATCAGCAGCATACTCTACGGCAGCAGCTGTAGCACTTACGCCTGCAGCATTACCGCCAGAGATGATCTGGCAAGAGAAGATGCGCACGCCATCGCCATTGCCTGA
>JAZNQJ010000039.1:0-2941 GCA_045590115.1 Alistipes sp.
ATTATAGTCCTTCAAATTATTAAATTCCATTACATAGCATCTATCAACAATCGAGACTACAGCAGAATCCATAGTCGCTATAGATACTCTTGCATTTGAATAGTCACCAAAATTTATACCATAACTATAAACTCCAGAGCCATATGTGTAAGTGCCAGCAGCAATTGCATTACCATCGAATGAACGACCAGCAAAATTAACATTCATATTCTCCTTGCCTTCAGCAGTAAAGGTAATCAATTTGTCTGTAGAGCTCCAAGTTCTGCTCACATAGGCAGTAGTGTAATCGTAAACCTCCTCCTGCTCAGTAAGGTTAGACACTGAGAATGTAGAAACGTGGCCCCACTCAAACTTTAGATTTCGGCCATCAGGGATGGTTACAGTCTTGGTGAGAGTCTTATCGCCAGCGCAATATGCTGTTACGGTAAACTCCTGAACAGTCATAGGAACTTCAATTGCAAACCAGAATGTGTTATCCTGAATATCTGTGGCATTAAGAGTATATGACAAGCTGCCCTCGGAAGAGTGATATTTCAAACCCTTAAGGTCAAGCTTAACCTGCTCAATCTCAGCATCTGCAACATCAATAGTCATCTTACCATAGCAGCCATTCTGAGGGCTCACTAATATAGATGCACTACCATCTACAACCTGAGTTGACTGGCTCTGAAGCACGTGTACTGCAGGGTCTACAGAGTTAGCACGTGGAGTCTGCTCAGTGGCAATAGAGCAAGAATACTGACTTTCCCAAGCCTCGGCAGGTGAGCAAACAGTAATAAAATTTGGTGCCTGGTCGAACTCAGCGGTGAACTTGCCATCTGCGTCGATTGTTGTTTCAACCATATCGCCATTATCGCTGAAGACTTTAATAGTCTCGGTGCCATCCCACGCTGACTTGTAGGCATCGCCCTCCTTGTCGGTAAAGCCCGAACGGGTGTCGTCAGTGTCGATAACAGCAACACCGGTGATAACTGTCTTCTTTGCTACGGCGTTAACCTCCTCGTTGGTCTCGGTACAAGCCGTAAATGCCATTGCAGCTACTGCAACGAGCATCAAATTCTTAAACAAATTCTTCATCATTGCAATAGTTTTTAGAATTCACCATAGTTGTCCTCTGGTGCATCATCAATGATAGATGACAAATCGAAGCCAGCCTCAACAACAGCTGAGATAACCTCCATCTCAGGAGCTACATACTCCTCAAAGATTGATTTTTTGTTCATAATTAACCTTAACTAAAATATTTATAAATAATTGATTATCCAATCATTAGCGCATGTATGGGGTGTTGCGTTCATCACGTTTTAACCACATCTCTCTAATCCTCAACTCTCAATACACCATACAAAACGCACAAAGGTAGTGATTTTTCGCTCATATGCAATAGGTTGTGCTAATTTTTTTTGAAAGTTGAGCCAAATCGAAAGTGGGCATTGCTCGATACTCGACCTCGTAATGTCTTATTGTCTTACATTGTCCCAAAACAAAAGATACCATGACATTACCACACTCGCTTTGCATATTTCAATTTTTTTAATTATCTTTGTCGGTTGTGTGTGCCTATATATGTGCGTGCGCAATGTTCCCCGAAACGTAACAAACAAAAATATAAAGAGTTATGCAGTTAGCAGACAAGTATTCACCCGAGCTCATCGAACAGAAATGGTATGATTTCTGGATGGAGCAGAACCTTTTCCACTCAGAGCCTGATGCTCGTGAGCCATACACAATCGTAATTCCACCACCCAACGTAACAGGTATGTTGCACATGGGTCATATGCTTAACAACACACTCCAGGATGTGCTTGTGCGCCGCGCACGTATGCAGGGCAAGAACGCCTGCTGGGTGCCAGGAACAGACCACGCATCAATCGCTACCGAGGCAAAGGTGGTTGCAAAGCTAAAGGCCGAGGGCATCGACAAGTCGACACTCACACGTGAGGAGTTCCTCAAGCATGCTTGGGAGTGGAAGGAGAAGCATGGTGGCATCATCCTCCAGCAGCTCCGCAAGCTCGGCGCATCGTGCGATTGGGAGCGTACATGCTTCACTATGGATGAGCCTCGCACAGCGGGCGTTATAAAGGTCTTTGTAGACCTCTTCCGCAAGGGTCGCATCTATCGTGGCGTGCGCATGGTGAATTGGGACCCCTCGGCATGCACAGCACTCTCGGATGAGGAGGTAATATACAAGGAGTCACAGGGCAAGCTCTACTACCTACGCTATCAGATTGAGGGTACAGACAAGTATATCATCGTAGCAACAACACGTCCAGAGACAATCCTTGGCGATACTGCCCTCTGCGTGAACCCTAACGATGAGCGTTACAAGGACCTTCCATCTGACGCACGTGTGATCGTACCTTTGGTAGGCCGCTCAATACCTGTTATTCGTGATGAGTATGTAGACCTTGAGTTTGGTACAGGTGCCTTGAAGGTAACACCTGCACACGATGTTAACGACTATATGCTTGGCGAGAAATATGGCCTTGAGGCTATCGACATCTTCAACGACAACGGCACTATCAACGACAAGGTAGGCATGTATGTTGGCATGGAGCGTTTCGAGTGCCGTCGTGTTATCGAGGGTGACCTTACAGCAGCAGGCCTTATGGAGAAGGTTGAGCCTTATACCAACAATGTGGGCTACTCGGAGCGTACAGGCGTGGCAATCGAGCCTAAGCTCTCGATGCAGTGGTTCTTGTCTATGGAGGAGCTTGCAAAGCCCGCAACAAAGGCTGTATTGGAGGATATTATCAAGTTTGTGCCAGCAAAGTATAAGAATACCTATCGCCACTGGATGGAGAACATCAAGGATTGGTGTATCTCTCGTCAGCTATGGTGGGGTCAGCGCATCCCTGCATACTACCTGCCTAAGGGTGGCTATGTAGTGGCAGAGACCGCTGAGGAGGCTTTGGCATTGGCCCTTGAGAAGGATCCATCG
>JAZNQJ010000040.1:0-2564 GCA_045590115.1 Alistipes sp.
CAACGCCGATGAGCACATTCTGCGTAGCCTTAACTACTATAGCGGTCTTCTGAGCCACCTCGCCAGCCATCTCCGACGATGCACCTACACCCGACGTAGTGTCGATAGTACCACCAATCCAAGCACCGATAATCTCGTTCTGGATAGCTGGGTCATCAACAATCATAGGCACTACGAGCTTAGCCAACCATGGCATAAGGTAGATCATAGGCACAACGATGATAAGCACTACAGAGATGATGTAAGATAGCTGCTTCTTATCTGTTCCGGCAACACCTGCAGCAGTGATACATGCCGACACACCGCAGATTGAGCAACCACTCGCCAAAGTCATCGCCGTAGCACGCTCCACCTTGAGCTTACGAGCAAGCCAATAGGCGAAGAACCATACGATACCCACTACCAACACCGCCTGGATAAGACCTGCAGCTCCCGACTTCATAACATCCGAGAACAAGACAGTAGCACCAAGACATACAACACCAATCTTGATGAAGAACTCGCCCTGGATTGCTGGCTTGAGCCAATCAGGAATGTGGAACACGTTGCGGATGATAAGACCAAAGATAACTGAGAAGAACACAGCCTCAAAGCCGTAGTACTTAACAGCGTCAATCTTAGCAATCCACTGCGCAAAGAGTGCAATGGCAAATACCACCACGAACGATGGGATAAGACCCTTTAGAGGGCGGCTAAGTAGCTTATTTCCAATCCAAAGGAGCAAGAGTGCGATAACGAAGAATGCTGCGATATCGACCCACGCCTTAGGCTGGGTGAGGTCTGCCGACACCGAGATACCATTGTTTGGAAGAAACGATGCGCAAGCAGCAAAAATAAGCAGGGGAATACTTAGGAAGGTAACTACCCAATCCTCGGTTAGAAACTTTTTCATAATATCTCTAATTTGGTTATAATCTTGGGGTTAGAATATTGCCGATACCATTAGGTTGCCACCGAATGTATTCTTCTTGCTAAGGGCATTCATCTCGTAGGTTGCGTTGAGCTGAAGGCGCAAGAACTTGTATGGCTTGTACACACCACCGAGGGTGATACGCTGCTGGTCAATTGTGTGAAGCTCATCGTTGATAAACTCATAGCGGGCAGCTACCGTCCAAGGCTTCTCGAAGTGGTAGCCAGCAAGTGCGTAGAAGGCATTTGTATTGTTACCGCCGAAGCAGACTTGAGCAAACTCCGTACGAGCAATCCAATGACGCACGTCGTAGATAGCACCTACTGACCAGCGTGGAGCCTTCATATACTTATTAAGCTCGAAGTTAGTCTCCGAGTACATGTAAGAGCCTGAGATAGAGAGACCCTTGATAGGCTTGATGATAAGGCGAGCAACGACATCCTTTGAGAGGTTGTTATCCTTGTCGTTGATACCACTGCCGTTGAACACACCTACATTGTAGTTGATGATGCTGTAGCCATCACGCTCGATAAAGCCACCATAGAGCTGAAGACCCATATCACGACCTGTAGCCTTGATGCCATCAAACCTGCCATCGTTACGAACGAGGTAAGTTGTTAGGTATGAATACTCTATAAACTCGAACTTTGTTGGGCCATATAGCTCATTCTCAAGCGAGAATGGGAGCTTATACTGACCAAGCTGTAGGTTAAGTTCGTTGAAAGGCTTGTAGCGAAGATAGAGGTCGCAGATCTTTGGGCCACCAGCCATATCTACCTGAAGGCGGTAGTCAAACTTCTCCTGAGCGAAGTCGCCCGAAAGGCTTACACGCGCTCTGCGAAGGTAGAATGTAGAACCCTTAGCATCGTCCCACGAGAAACCTGCCTGGAGGTAACCTGAGAGCTTCATGTGCTTATCTGCAAACGACTTAATCTTTTCGCCTGTTGTCTGAGCCTGAGCCGCTACAGAGAACATAGCGACTACAAGTAGTAGAAGTAGATTTCTGAATTTCATAATGTAGACATTTAAAATTGCGATGCAAAGATAGTTTTTTTTGCCTCAGCGAGAGGTAGTACAAATACCTAAAAAGGCTAAAAACCAAGATGTGATATGGTCAAAAAGAGGTATTATTATCACTATTTCGCCACATTGGCATAGCTGGTTTATATATAATATAGGTATATTTCTACTCTATGCACAGCAATGAGGATGCCCCCCTGCCGAGAGCTTGCACGAGCTGGTGCGTGATGAGGGCAAGACGTATAGGCAGATTGCCAAGAACTCGGATTTAAGAGTCGAACATCAGTAATCAAGCTATTGAATAATTAGGGTGTTCACTGTTCACCTGTTCATTTTCCCTATGTGAGTGAACAGTGAACACCCAACAACTAAAAACTATCAATAAAAAAACTATCAACTATGAATGATTATCGTTATCAACTTGAGAGGTATCGTGGTCGTGCTACACGTCACGTATGTCCACAGTGTGGTCGTAAACATGTGTTTACTCGTTACATTGATACTCATAATAATAATATGTATATCAATGATAAAGTAGGTAAGTGTATCCGCCTTGATAAGTGTGGTTATCACTATACCCCACGTATGTATTTTGAGGATAACCCTTGGTTAAGGGATAAGGAGGTGTTCACTG
>JAZNQJ010000041.1:0-17373 GCA_045590115.1 Alistipes sp.
TGGTACTCTCGTTAATGGTAAGCTACATGGCCAAGGTACGTACTATTGTAAAGAAGGTGATAGATACGAGGGAGAGTGGAAGGATGATCAACGAACAGGTCAAGGCACATTCTATTGGAAAAATGGTGATAAATATGTTGGTACTCTCGTTAATGGTAAGAAACAAGGTTTTGGTACATACTATTGGAAAAATGGTAATAGATATGAAGGCGAGTGGAATAATGGCAGCCTGACAGGATACGGTGTGAAATATTATGCCAACAATGACAAATTTATTGGAGGCTTTTTAGATGCTGATATACATGGCTTGGGTACCTATTATTATAAAAATGGTAGCACTAAAACAGGTGTATGGAATAAAGGTGTATATGAAGGTAAAACAGAACGTTATAGCGATGCTAAAGTAGAGGCTATTGTCTATCAAGGTGGTGATAAATATGTCGGCCAGCAATTGAATGGCCAGAGGTGCGGTTACGGTGTATATTACTTCGTAGATGGAAGAAAATATGAGGGTGAGTGGAAGAATGGTCAATGTGCTGGACAAGGTACGTTCTATTTTGTGAATGGCGATAAGTATGAGGGTGAGTGGAAGAATGGTCAATTTGCTGGACAAGGTACGTTCTATTTTGTGAATGGCGATAAGTATGAGGGTGCCTTTGTTGACGGTAATAGACATGGTCAAGGCTCGTGCTATTGGAATGTTGGCGATAAATATGTTGGTGAGTGGAAAGAAGATCAACGAACAGGTCAAGGCACGTACTATTGGAAAAATGGTGATAGATATGAGGGCGAGTGGAAAGATAATCAGATGTCGGGGCATGGCTCTTATTATTCTGCTAATGGCGATAAATATCTAGGAAACTTTGTTGATGGCAAGAAGCAGGGTTTGGGTGTATGTTATTTTAAAAATGGCAATAGATATGAGGGTGAATGGACAAACGGTAAAATAACTGGTAATGGAACTTTCTATTATGCCAATGGCGCCAAATACGTGGGTGAATTGAAGAATGCAAAAAAGCATGGACTTGGCACCCTCTATCCAACCAAAGCAAAAATCGTAAATGGTGTTTGGGAATATGATAAACTTAAAAAGAAGGTAAAGAGACATTAATAAAATTATATTATCTGATATGAGACAACTAATCGTAATACTATTAGCTATGCTACTGCCATGGCTTAGTACTGCTCAAGACTACGATAAGTATTTGAAGGCTGCGCAAGAGCATATCCAAAGTGGAGATTTAATCAAAGCAAAGATGTGCTATGAAGTATATGTTGGGATGACCAATAAGAAGGATCCAGCAATAGAAGCGATCATTTACGGTTCAAATAAAGAGCCTGTAGAAACCAATACTGTCACTATACACTATGACAATGGCAAGTATGTTGGCCATATGGTAGATGGTAAAAAGCATGGTCAAGGCACATTCTATTGGAAAAATGGAGATAAATATGTTGGCGAGTGGAAGGATGATCAACGAACAGGTCAAGGCACATACTATTGGCAAGATGGAGATAAATATGTTGGTACTCTCGTTAATGGTAAGCTACATGGCCAAGGTACGTACTATTGTAAAGAAGGTGATAGATACGAGGGAGAGTGGAAGGATGATCAACGAACAGGTCAAGGCACATTCTATTGGATAAATGGAAATAAATATGTTGGCGAGTGGAAGGATGATCAACGAACAGGTCAAGGCACATTCTATTGGAAAAATGGAGATAAATATGTCGGTGCGTTTGTCAATGGTAAAAAGCATAGTCAAGGTACGTACTATTGGAAAGAAGGTGATAGATACGAGGGAGAGTGGAAGGATGATCAACGAATAGGTCAAGGCACATACTATTGGAAAAATGGAGATAAATATGTCGGTGCGTTTGTCAATGGTAAAAAGCATGGTCAAGGTACGTATTATTACGTAAATGGAAATAAATATGTTGGCGAGTGGAAGGAAGATCAAATAATAAGTGGTACACACTATTATGCAAATGGTTTAGTCTCTAAAGGCGATATGACTAATGTCGTGGTGCATGGAGATAATAATGGGGCTGTTGTAGTTGGGAATAACGTTGTTGTAGTTAAATAAACGGCAAAATAGCCCTAATCTCTAATAGCTCCTTGGAATGTGTTGTAGCCTAATTTGATCATCTAAACTCAAACTATAATTATGAGAACTGTGAATTGCATTCGTTCGTTAAATTTAATTATTACTATATGTTCGGTGTTAGTAATGATGTCGTTGATGGCATGTAGCCAGCATGGTAGTGAAAAAAGTTTTGTTGAGAATGAATACGGTGGGAAATACGACTTGCCATCGGACTTCTATGAGGCTATAGAATATATTGAAGCAAATAGCGATTCTATAATGCCCGAACGTGCATATCAACAGTTGATAGTTGAGAATGCAGAATCGTTTCATTACGATTTTAGCAATGTTATCACCACTATCAGTCATACTACATCTTCTGATGGTAGATTAAAGATTTACTATTTCAATTGTGGTATGCATGATGATACTCCTATATTGCAGTTTATCAATAGCAAAGGAGATGTTGTCGTTGTGCAAATTACCTTGCTCCCGCTATATTTAGATGCTAGCAATAAAGAGGTGACAGAAAGAGACTACAAGTATGGATATCATGCTGCCCATGCACGTTTACATGGTCATATAGATGTGGACAATAAGACTACTTATATTTTTGAGATTTCAGACTATAACCATTACGAGACAGAACCGGGTGAGTTGTGCGGTTTTATTACAGGACTACAATTGACCGATGATGGATATAGATATGTAAATATCTTTGATGACTCTTTTGCTGGGCAGAGGAGTAGATCGTACGAAGATGAGTATTACGAACGAAGAATTCGTAGTATAGAATCTAATGGACCCGAGCTACGACACTCCAACTTATGGTATGATCAAGATAATCTCACGCTCTATATTCCTCGTAGTTATGATAACCCTAAGGAGATGTTTTATGCCTATGAGTGGAACTCAGATAAACAAAGATTTGTCTATGAAAATTATCAGTTAGGATCTGCCTATCATCGGGATATAAACCAATGCTTAGAACGTACTTGGGGACTTGAGATTGTGATGTATTTTGGCGATTTGCTCATCAGAGTAGATCGTGGAAAAAACTCCTATAAGTATACATCATGGGGCGAGGGAAAGACTATGGCAGATGTTCCAGATTTGATGCTCTCATCTGGCGTGCTTAATGAGCAATCAGGAACATTACACTTTGTCAATAATGAATACGAGTATATTGTGCCATGTGCAAATAACCTATACAACAATAAACTAGTTGTCAAAAAGAAGGGCGAGATTATAAGCACAAGAGAGATTAAAGACTAACCCATACGAATAATTATTTATGAAATATCTATTCTACCCACTCATTCTAATACTTATTGTATTAACCTTTGTTGAGTTTCTTCCTGTAGTATGGTATGCGATTACGCACTTAGCTGTATACCAATGGTTTATATATGGTTTTGTAGCATATTTCATTCTGCGACGCTTAAAGTTTGTTAGTCAAAATGAAGAGTTAAAAATGACTGCGGCTCATGAGCGTACTCATGAATTTGTCGGAAGGTTATTTCTTCGTAAAATACACTCCATAGAAATCCATGAGAATCACGGTGCTGTATGTCATAGCGGTGGAAAATTTGGAAGTATGTTTATAAGTCTTTCGCCTTACTGTTTGCCAATTTATACGTATCTAATAATATTTTTTAGAATCTTAGGCGCAAATAAACTACTATATGTTTTTGATGTATTTATTGGTCTTACATTGGCATTCCATATTGTGTGTTTCTGGAATCAGACATATCCTAAACAATCCGATATACAGGGGCAAGGAGTTATTAGATCATACCTATTTCTTATAGTTGCGTGGCTATTTAATGCAACGATTATCCTACTGACAATCAGAAAGGGTATTGTTGGAGCTATAACCTACATATTCCCACAGTATTGGGGCGATATTGTAGCGGTGTGGAACTATATATTTTAATTGAGCTTTATGTTTTTGCGACTATTTTTAAGTATAATTAGACCTACTAATGAATAGCTAAAAGTAAAGCAAAATTATCTTAAAACAATAGAGTGGACGGGTTGAATTTACTCCAACTTTGTTCTTTTTCTCTTTTTGTTTTTATGTTAAATAATAAGGAGTGCAATGCGCTCCTTATTATAATTTGATTGTCATAAAAACACCCCAAATTATTGCATCCGCACGAATATTAAGACTAAAAAAAGCTTAGCGATTTTAGTCACTAAGCTTCTTGTGTTATTAATGCCTCAATGGTTAAAACAACGTTTGGGTGTCGTTGGATGAGTAGGCGTAGCCGAGGTGGCGGTAGGCGAGTTCGGTGGCCTCACGACCACGTGGCGTGCGCTTGAGGTAGCCCTCCTTGATGAGGAATGCCTCGTAGACCTCCTCGATGGTGCCTGCCTCCTCGCTGACTGCCGTAGCGATGGTGTTAAGACCTACGGGGCCTCCGTTGAACTTATCTATGATGGTTGCCAGAATCTTGTTGTCCATCTGATCGAGTCCTCGTGAGTCGATGTTGAGTGCTGCAAGGGCTACACGTGTAATATCAATGTCGATATGTCCCTCGCCCTCTACCATGGCAAAGTCTCGCACTCGGCGCAGTAGGGCATTAGCTATACGTGGAGTGCCTCGTGAGCGCAGTGCTATCTCGAGTGCTGCGTCATCATCTATCGAGATGTCGAGTATTGATGCTGAGCGCTTTACGATGCCTGCTAATACATCTGCGTCGTAGTATTCCAGGTGGCATGTGATACCAAAGCGTGCGCGCAGTGGGGCGGTGAGCAGTCCGCTACGTGTTGTTGCTCCGACAAGCGTAAATGGTGCAAGCTCAATCTGGATGCTACGTGCTGCGGGTCCCTTATCCAAGACAATATCTATTTTGTAGTCCTCCATAGCCGAGTAGAGGTACTCCTCGACAATGGGGCTTAGGCGGTGTATCTCGTCGATGAAGAGTACGTCGCCAGGGTTGAGGTTTGTAAGCAGTCCTGCGAGGTCGCCGGGCTTGTCAAGCACAGGGCCTGAGGTGACCTTGAGTTGTGCGCCCATCTCGTTTGCGATGATGTTGGCAAGTGTTGTCTTGCCCAATCCAGGAGGGCCATGTAGCAGTGTGTGGTCGAGCGAGTCGCCACGCATGAGTGCCGCCTTGATAAATATCTTGAGGTTTGCGACAATCTTCTCTTGACCCGCAAAGTTCTGCAGTTGTTGGGGACGTATACGGCTCTCGAACTCTTTGTCGCTCTCGATGTTTCGTAGGTTTCTATCTACTCCCATAGTTGGAAATGTGGCTAAATTCAACTTTAATCATGCAAATATACGATTTTGGATTCAATATTACAAACATACTGCAAATATCTGAACGATGAGCCTTTATTTGCTCGGTAGGCTGTGGACTCATAACGAAATGGTTGATTAATGGCGCAAAATGTGCTGATATATTTTTTTGTTTGGGAAATTCATTATACCTTTGTCAGCCTACTATATCTCTAAAGAGATATGTGACGATGAAAGCTTAATTACTTTTAACACTAATTTTTTTTATAACTAAAACCAACAAATTATGACAAACAAACTATTCAAGTCATTCTTTGCAGTTGCATTGCTCGTGGGCTCAGCCCTTGGCTTTGTCGCTTGTGAGAATGAGGGTGATGGCGTTGTTGCAGACCCTACGGTTGAGGTGTCGGCTACATCGCTAAACTTCACCAACGAGGAGGGTAATCAGACTCTCGATGTTACCGCCAACGCTAATTGGAAGGCAGAGACTGATGCTGATTGGGTGACTATCACTCCAGCTGCTGGTAAGGGTGATGCTACAATCACTGTTGCTGTATCTGCTAACGACACAGGTGCTGTGCGTACTACTGTTGTTAAGGTTATCGCTTTGCACAAGGAGTATGGCGCTTGGGACACTAAGAAGGTTACCGTATCGCAGTCGGCTACCGAGACTCCTCCTGTAGAGGAGGAGTTGCTCTATAGCGATGACTTCGATGGCGAGGAGGCTACTAAGACCTATGGCTCAGGCTCATCATGGCCTTACATCGATCAGTTCCCTCAGTTTGCTAATCAGGAGGGTCCTGCTGCTGAGAACGTAACTTACTCAGGTAAGGGTGTTTCGGTGCGTGCTAACTCTACATCTGACAGCCAGTACTCAGACTACCCTGGTTCTGGCTCTAACAACATCTTCTTCGGCTCATCGGCTTACTTCCAGGTAAACAACATCACTTTGGCAGCTGGTCAGACTAACCTTAAGCTTACCTTCGGCTCGGAGAAGTATACTCAGGATGGTGACAGCACATTCAAGACAGATGAGTTCCGCATCTACGTATCTAAGGATGGCAACGCTTGGGCTGAGATTAAGGAGTACACATTTGCTGGCACTGAGGGTGGCCGTTGGAATGTGGCTACTGCAGAGTTTACGTTGAACGCTGTTCCTGAGACTCTCTACCTCAAGTTTGCCGCATCTGTGGCAAGCGTATATCGTCTTGACGACGTTAAGCTCTACACAGGTAACGGTGGTCAGGCTATTGATCTTGACAACATTGAGGCTCCACAGCCTGTTGAGGCTAAGAAGGTAACTGTAGCTGAGTTCTTGGCTGCTGCCGAGGATTCTACTATCTACGAGCTTACAGGCGAGATTACCAATGTTACAAACACCACTTACGGTAACTTCTACCTTAAGGATGCTACCGGCGAGGTGCTTATCTATGGTCTTAGCTCTCCTACAGGCGAGCAGAAGTATTGGGCTGAGTCGGGTGCTAAGGTAGGCGACACTATCACCGTACAGACTGTTCGTACATCGTACAACGGCACACCTCAGGGTAAGGATGCTATCTTCGTATCACTCGTTCCTGGTGAGGGTGGCGAGACACCTACTCCAGAGCCTGCTGAGGGCCCATATGCTTCGGATGTTGCATTCGTATGCTCTACAGATGACTCGACAAACGCAGTATATAGCCTTGGTGCAACAACTATCAACGGTAGCGCTGCAACAGGCTTCAAGCTTGGTAAGGGCAAGCAGACAGGTTTGTTTAAGTCTGCTGCTGTAGGCGTATCTGGCGACAAGTATCTCAACCTCTATGCTGTTGCATGGAAGGGTGGCGATTCTAAACTCTATTTCCGAGTTGACGGTGGTGCTACTCAGACATTGGAGATTGCTCCTAACGATGGCGCAACAGGTAATCCTCCATTCACAGCATTGACATTTGCTGCATCTGATCACTACTCAGTGAAGCTTACAGGTTTGACTGCTACATCTACTATCGAGTTCTCGACAGATTCTAACTTCGAGCTTACTTCGGCTAATGATACTATCTCTTATGCACGTGCTATCGTTTGCGGTGTTAAACTTACTGACGAGCCTATCAATGGCGAGGGCGGTAACGATACTCCAGCTCCAGAGGGTACTGTAACCGTTGCTGAGGCTATCGCAGCGGCTGATAACACTGCTATCACAATCGAGAACGCTACTGTTGTCGGTGTTTACGCTCGTGGTGTGTTGGTAGAGGATGCTACAGGTAAGTTGCTCGTATATGCTGGCTCAGCTGTATCGGCAGAGGTTGGCGACGTTGTTAAGGTAGAGGGCTCGATGGCTACATATGGTGGCTTGCGTCAGGTAGCTACTCCTACTGTAACCGTTACAGGTACTACAACGTATAGCTATCCTACAGCTACCGTAATGGATGGTGCTGCTATGGATGCTTACCTCTCTAACCCTGAGATTAAGTATGTCGAGTACACTGGTACTTTGGCTATCAGCGGCTACTACTACAACGTTACTGTTGAGGGTGCAGCTACCGCTGTTGGCTCGTTGGCATACGTTATCGATGGTTCTGTTGATGCGTCGTTGAATGGTCAGAAGATCTTGGTTAAGGGCTGGACTATCGGCTTCTCTGGTGGCAAGTATGTGAACACTATGATTACTTCGGTTACTGCTGCTGATGGCGGTACTACTGAGCCTACTCCAGAGCCATCGATTGTTAAGGCTACTGTAGCTGAGTTCTTGGCTGCTGCTGAGGATTCGACTATCTACGAGCTTACCGGTACTATCAAGAATGTTGTCGCTGGTAAGGAGTATTATGGTAACTTCGACCTTGTTGATTCAACAGGTTCAGTATATATCTATGGTCTTGTTGATGATGCTGGTCAGTTCGGATACTTTGAGACTCTCGGCTTGAAGGAGGGTGATACTATCACATTGAGAACTCTTCGTACATCATACAATGGTAGCCCACAGGGAAAGAATGCTACCTATGTATCGCATACAGCTGGTAGCGGCGAGACTCCTGAGCAGCCAGGTGATGAGCCTGTAATTCCAGAGGGTTGGGCTGGTCGTGATGACTTCAACACCCTTGATTGGAACTCTTCATACTCTGCACGTCAGTCTACTGCTGGTTGGGTAGGCGAGAACTGTGCTGTTCAAGCTGGTGGCGCTAATGATGCTAACCCTGTATTCAACTCATTGCTTGGTGCTGACACTAATGCACGTGCTTGGGTGATTAATGGTAAGACTGCGGCCGTGGGTAAGATTACCTCTCCAGTTATCACTACTGGTTGTGGCACACTTCAGTTTACATATGGTATGGCATTCACCGAGAAGAATGGCTACAACTTTACTGTAAGCATCATGCAGAATGGCGAGGTTGTTAAGAGCTTCGACGTTGTAAATGCTGATAACACAAAGTTTGCTAAGTACACCTTCTCTGAGGAGGTAAATGTTGCTGGTGACTTCCAGATTGTGATTACAAACAATTGTCCTTCAGCTAATGCAGATAGTAACAAGGACCGTTACTCTATCTGGGATATTATGTGGACTGCACACGAATAATTCCTAAACATACCTTGTCGCCAAAGAGCTTGGGTGGGGTAGTCCCACCCAGGCTGGGCGAGGGGTAATAACCAATGATTTTATCTGTTGAAGAAGCATGCTTCGATCAGTTAAATATATTGTCGCTCTATTATCGCTATCTTTGAGTTTGTTGCTGAGTGGTTGCATAGCATTTGTGCTTAAAGACGCTCTTCCTGAGCCAATAGAGACCGATGCCTACATGAAATCTGAGACCGTTAGTGGTAAAAGTAGAAGTTGCGCTGTTGTGCTACAGGCAGAACAGGGTATGACTTATAAGATTATTCTTCAGACGGTGGGTGGTGGCCGCTGGGCTTACTTCAAGGATGGCCTGATGGAGACTGAGGGTACCATAATCAACGACAATGGACTCAAGGAGGTTAATATAGTCTTGGAGGAGAATGCTTCGGGTCAGAGTCGTGAGGCATGTGCGCAGGTGCAGTTCTCCGACGGACAACCCTTCACGCTATTCTTTACGCAGGAGGGCTAAGAGATAGACTTAAAATAATAGAACATTGAGATGCTAAAGGCGGTAAATAACATACTAACAATTATTGTGATTGCAGCGTTGTTCTCGGGATGTGAGAAGCCTGTGGAGAGGATTGAGAGCAGTGCCTATATGAGTAATGAGACTGTAAAGGGCGAGAGTAAAAATTGCGCAGTTGTGCTGCGTGCTGAGCCAGGTACGTCATATCGAATTACTGTTCAGTCTGAGGGCGATTGGGCGCACCTATCGGGTGATGCTGTCCAGATTGAGGGCGTGATGGAGGCTACTGATAAGGTTGTCTACATCTACTTCTCGAAGAATGACTCGGGGCAGAGCCGTAGGGCAAGTGTTCAGGTAGACTTCTCATATGGTGGCACATTCACGCTATTCTTTACGCAGCTAAGCTACGATAGTAGCGTAGCCATTAGTCGAGAGTGGGCAGAACTTCCTGTATGCAAGAACGAGAGTGGCTATATCTTCAATACACACTATGGTAAGCTCGGTCTTAAGGATAATGCACGAAACTATACCTACTGCTTTGACCCCAAGGTGCGTGCCTCGCTGTGGGTGGCCTATCCGCTACATCACTCGCATATGTCGGGCGAGGGTAACCGTAACTATAGCTCGTTTGGCTACGACCCTGAGGTAAGCACCTCGGAGCAGGCAAACTTGACTAAGTCTTACAATGGCTGGTATGATCGTGGTCATCAGCTCCCTGCGGCCGACCGCAAGTGTTCGCAGCAGATGATGGACCAGACATTCTACGCCACAAATATGACCCCACAGCAGTATAACTTTAACCAGAATAAGTGGGGCGTATTAGAGGGTAGAGTGCGCAACATGGTGTGTAGCGATACACTCTACGTGGTTACGGGAGCATTCTTCGATGGCCTACACCACTCATCTATTGATGGTCAGACCACCGACCGCTCAGGAAATGTCTGCCCTACGCCTACGCACTACTACAAGGTGCTATTGCGCACAAAGAAGGGTAATACGGGCTTACGCATCGACCAGGTTAAGGATGCTGCACAGCTACGTGCCATAGCTATATGGCTTGAGCATAAGAATACGGGCGATGACACCTCGATAACTGCGTCAGACTGCATGTCGGTAGCAGAGCTTGAGGCAAAGGTGGGCTTTACCTTCTTCCCAATGATTGACGACGAGATTGAACAGAAGGTAAAGAGCGCTGCCGTACCCTCGGAGTGGGGTATCAACTAACCTCGGAAACAATAATTACTAAACAATACAAACTATGAGAAAATTACTCTTAATTCTATCAGTCATGGCTCTCTCAGTGGCTACTGTCGTAGCTCAGGATAAGCCATACATGGTAGCATTCTGGAATTTCGAGAACCTCTTCGACATCTACGATGACCCCGAGACCCACGATGAGGAGTTTACGCCTGAGGGTGTTAAGCAGTGGAACGAGACAAAGTATCAGAAGAAGCTCTCGAACATGGAGCGTGTGGTTTTCGACATGGCGGCAATCAATCGTGACTACCCCGTAGTTCTCGGAGTATCGGAGATTGAGAATCGTAGCGTGTTGGAGGACTTCATCTCGCAGCCTAAGATCAAGGGTGCAAACTACCGCATCTGCCACTACGACTCGCCAGATGCTCGTGGTGTTGACGTGGCATTCCTGTATCGTGCCGACGTGTTCAAGCTTGAAGGCTCGGACAATATTAAGCTTGTGGTGGATGAACTTCCTAACTTCCGCACACGTGACCTTGTGGTGATGTGGGGAACTATCGAGGGTGAGCCTTTCTACTTCCTTGTGTCGCATTGGCCATCACGTCTTGGCGGCAAGGAGGCATCGCAGTTTAAGCGTGACGCTTGCGCAAAGCAGATTCGTGAGATTAAGGACTCGTTGCTAAAGGCTAACCCCGCTACTAAGGTTGTTGTAATGGGCGACTTCAACGATGACGCTACAGATGCCAGTCTTGTGAAGGTTATGGGTGCTAAGGGCAAGGTTAAGGAGCTTAAGACAGGCGACTTCTTCAACCCTTATGTTCAGATGCTACGTGCTGGTCTTGGTACGTTGGCATATCAGGACTCATGGAACCTCTTTGACAACATCTGCGTAACTGAGAACCTCGTTACAGGTTCGTATGGCAAGCTACGCCTAAAGAAGGGTAAAAAGTTCTATGGTAACATCTTTACTCGCCCCTATATGCTGCAGCAGGAGGGACAGTACAAGGGTTACCCACTACGTACGTTCGTTACCAACAACTTCCAGAACGGCTTCAGCGACCACTTCCCCGTATATATCTATATAGGTAAATAATCTAATATTCGCTATATGAAGAACTTTTTACTAACACTTGTGTGTGCCTTTCTATCGCTCGCTGCTATGGCGCAGTCGGGAGGTATGAAGGGTACTGTTGTGTCACGTGATGGTCGTGAACCAATTAGCGGAGTGAGTATCTCTGTGAATGGTACCGACATTAACTTTACAACAAATACTACCGGCGAGTTTTACATCTCAGGACTTGAGCCAGGTCAGTATCAGATGACATTCGCTGCTGTGGACTTTGAGGACTTGACACTCATGGTGCGTGTTAAGGAGATGGTGCATGACATGCAGCAGGTAGTCATGATTCCACAGACGCTGGTTGCTGTTGATGACTCGGCATTTGCTGAGCTTGACACCGATGTGGAGACTATGGGCGACAATAATGCTCTGCCCGGTACGCTCTCGGCATCGAAGGACATCTTCAACAACATCGCCTCGTACCGCTTCTCGGAGATGCGCTTTAAGAATCGTGGTTACGACTCGCAGTACCAGGATGTATACCTTAATGGCATACGTTTCAACGATGCGCTAACCAGCTATGGACCATGGTCATTGTGGAGTGGTCTTAACGATGCTACACGTAACCAGGAGAACACCTCAGGCCTTACGATGTCGGACTTTGGCGTAGGTGGCGTGGCAGGTACTACCAATATCAATGCTCGTGCCTCGCAGCTACGCAAGGGCTTCCGTGCAAGCGTGGTTAATGCTACTCAGCTATACCGTTTCCGTGCTATGGTGAGCTATGCTTCAGGCCAGCTTGATAATGGCTGGTCATATGGCTTCACACTCTCAACACGTCAGGGTGGTAATGGCTACGTGGAGGGTGTATACTACAACGCCTATGGCTACTTCTTCTCTGCTGAGAAGGCATTTAAAAATGGTAAGCACCGTCTCTCAGCAACCATCATGGCGGCACCTACACAGCGTGGTGCGCAGCAGGCTTCTACTCAGGAGGCCTACGACCTTTGGGGCGATAACTACTATAACCCTAACGTAGGTATGCAGGATGGTAAGCTCCGTAACTCACGAGTACGTAACATGCACGAGCCTATAGCCATGCTCAACTACAATTGGCAGATTGGCGACCGCACAACACTCACCGCAGCCACATCGTTGCGCTTCGGTAAGAATGGCTACTCGGCACTTACGTGGTATAAGGGCGAGGACCCACGTCCTGACTACTATCGTCAGCTGCCATCGTACTATGGCGACAGATATGCTCGCAGAATACAGCTTAATAACTTTGCTGAGGCTAACGGTTTGCCACTACAGTTCTCTGAGGTGGATATCGAGACCGATAGAGCAAAGCTCATCGAGTATACTAAGTATTGGAATGGCTATATCGACTTTGATGGCTTGATTCAGGACAATAAGCGTGGTGACGTAGATAGCCGCTATGGCGAGGGACACCGCTCGTTTGCAATGATTGAGGAGCGCCATACCGACCAGCTCGACTATAACTTTGCAGCGCAGATTAACCATGTGTTCAAGGGTGGCTCGAAGCTTACAGCAGGTCTTCGTGTGCGCGTAAACCGTACGGAGTATTACTCTACGGTTAAGGACTTGCTCGGTGGTGACTATTGGTTGGATGTTGACAAGTTTGCTGAGCGTGACTTCGGTAGCGATGCAGTGGCTTATCAGAACAACATGGCATACTATCGTGAGCATGGTCAGGCACAGGCCGT
Source organism: Alistipes sp. (assembly GCA_045590115.1). Lineage (GTDB taxonomy): Bacteria > Bacteroidota > Bacteroidia > Bacteroidales > Rikenellaceae > Alistipes. Next base: position 13,374 of record JAZNQJ010000041.1, read on the forward strand.
ACGTGAGGGCGATAAGTACAACTACGACTACTATGCACACGTGCGTGAGGGTCAGCTATGGGCTACCTACGAGGTCAAGGCTGGTGGCTTCACTGCCGATCTTGGTGCCGAGGTGGGCTTCTCGAGCATGTGGCGTGAGGGTCTTTGGGAGAAGGGTTTGTTCCTTAACGAGAATGCCCATGGCGATCGAGGTAAGACATCGTTCGGTGACTCGGACAAAATTAATAACCTTACCTACAAGGCTAAGGCAAACCTCAGCTACCGCTTCTCGGGCGCACACTCTGTAGAACTTAACGCTGCAGCTATGCAGAACGCTCCTACGTTCAACAACGCCTTCGTGTCGGCACGTACACGTAACCAGATTACCCCTGGTCTCGAGGCTGAGAAGATTTATGGTGTGGATCTCACCTACAACCTTAACACCCCATGGATTAGAGCCCGTCTCTCGGCATACTACACCCAGATGATGGATCAGTCGAAGGTTATCTCGTTCTATGACGATACTCAGAGTTCGTTCACAAACTTTGCTATGTCGGGCATCGACAAGCGATATATGGGCGTTGAGCTTGGCCTTAGCGTGCCTATCGCTTGGGGTCTATCGTTGCAGGGTGCTGTGAGCTATGGCGACTACATCTATACCTCTAACCCTGAGTTCACGCAGATGATTGATAACTCGGCTACTGACGTTGTGCATAGTCGAGTGAATTGGAAGGGTATGAAGGTGGAGAGTACTCCTCAGACAGCCATCAACGTAGGTCTTAACTTCCGTGGCCCTAATAGTTGGTTTGCTTCGGTAGACTTCAACTATTACGACCGCCTATACCTCTCGATGAACCCTATGTACCGCACCGAGTATCTTGCGGGCGAGATTAAGCGTATCTACGACTGGCCGAACCTTGAGACAGGCCGCCAGAAGGCATATGTCGTAGGTGTTATCGACGAGATACGTCAGCAGGAGGAGCTTGGCAACGCCTATACCCTTAGCGCAAGCATTGGCAAGAATTGGAGAATTAAGTATAAGTACACTTTGGGCTTCAGCCTTCAGGTGAACAACATCCTTAACAATCAGACTATACGTACGGGAGGTTACGAGCAGATGCGTCTGAATAAGCTCTCGGATCCTATCATCTTCCCTAATGCCGATGGCGAGATGACTATCATCCGTAAGCCTACGACATACTCGCGCTTCGACTCGAAGTATTTCTATATGAATGGTATTAACTACTACCTTAACATCTACTTCCGTTTCTAACAGCAAAACGCAATGAAGACTATGAAAATTACAAAGATTTTTACACTTTTCGCAGCTGCACTCTTGGCTGTTGGCTGTTATGAGCAGTTTACCGAGCCTGAGGCTATGGAACTGTTGGATGATACCTCGTTTGAGCAGATGTTCCCCGAGGCTGAGCGCATCACCATCGCTGAGCTTAAGTTTGCCTTTGGCACAATCAGCAATACGGGCGTTAACAGCGGCTGGAACAACACTATCTATAAGCTTATCGGTGAGGATATCTTCGTAGGTCACGACGTATATATTAAGGGTAAGGTTACTTCGGATGATACTGAGGGTAATGTCTACAAGCAGCTCTATATCCAGGATGAGACCTCGGGTATCGAGCTTAAGCTAAATAATAATGTGGGCGTGAACTACAAGAAGGGTTCATGGGTGTACGTACGACTCACAGGCCTCTACCTCGGCAACTACCGCATGATGCTCTCGTTGGGTGGCGCACCATCGGAGTCGTGGAACAAGGCTGGCGAGCATAAATACTATGCCAACTCTAACATCGAGATTCAGGAGATTATTGACCAGCATGTCTTTGCCGGTCGTAGCGATGAGCTTATTGTTGGCGCTTACGATGAGTGGTTGCGCTATTCACCACAGGTGGATATCATCACCGTAACCCCCGAGAACTATGAAGAGGTATTCTCACCTGAGAAGATTAAGCTTGAGGGTAAGTTCTATGGCAAGAGCGAGACAGATGAGAATGGTATCACCCGTCAGATATTTGAGATGCCTCAGCGTGAGATTATGTTTGGCCGTTTGATGCGCTTCGAGGGTCTTGAGTGTTGTTATGCTGGCGTGCCTAACCAGGATGGCGTGACCAACCCTGCTATGAAGAGTGGCTCGTTTGAGAACCTCTACCCAAGTTGGTTGTATACCGACCCACGTCCTACAGTATCTAAGGGATGGTATCAGTGGGCATTCAAGGAGGAGGTTACAGGCCGTAGCCTCTATGGCTCGGTGCTATTTACCTACGATACTACAGCTACCGTATGCTCGGCAAATGGTGTCTATGCACTACGTACCAGCGGCTATTCACGCTTTGCTCGTCGCAACGTATGTAAGGATGGCGAGAAGGCTACGATTACGGCCATCTACGGCATCTATGCACAACGCTCAGACTACGCTGGCAATGCCGATGACTACGCTTCGTATCAGCTTACCGTAAGCAGCTTCTCTGACCTTGAGTTCGACAATGGCGAGGATGCACTGCTTACCGATGAGCAGGTGGCTGCCATGACAACCGAGGATATGAAGACCGTACCTTGGATTGACGAGGAGGGCGAAGAGGAGATGTAGTATATAACGAACAACTATTGCATCAAGGAGGCTGAATATAAAGTGTATTTTGTCGTTATGCTCGCCCTCAAAATGCTCATTTACGCCTGAGTAAACTCCGCTTTTTCAGAGCTTCGCAGGCCTAAAACTACATCTTTTTATTCAACCTCATGACAAAAAAGGAGGTGGCTAATTAACTTTTTAGTCACCTCCTTTTTTCTTCTTTACATAAGGGCTGATTTGGAGGTTGTCCGTAAACATCTTAATCGTCTTAATGTCTTAAAGGTCTTAATAGTCCTAAAAAATTCCTATCTTTGCCCTATGAAACGTAAACTTATCCTTGCCCTCTTGGTCATGGTTGTGACCCTGAGTGGCGCAATGGCCCACGAGCCATCCATAATCCCTACACCACGCAACTACACTGCTGTGGAAGGTTGCTTTACACTTACGTCGAGGACTACAATATCGGTGGAGGATGCTACGCTTGGCGATGCTGCCGACTATCTGTCCGACCATCTCGGCATACGCCATGCTGAAGAGGACGGCGACATATGCCTGATGCTTGATGCGTCGCTACGCAAGGAGGAGTACCGCTTAAGTATAGATGGCGACCGCATAGAGATTCGTGGTGGCGACTATGGAGGTGTCTTCTCGGGTGTGGTGACACTCCTACAGCTACTCCCCGCATCGGTCTACGACAGCCTCGCACTCCCTGCAACGATTACGTGCTGTAAGGTAGAGGATGCACCACGCTATACACACAGAGGCTTTATGCTCGATGTATGTCGCACGTGGATGACCAAGGAGGCGGTAATGGAGTTTATCGACCTTATGGCCTACCATAAGCTCAACCGCCTACGCCTGCACCTTACCGACGATGAGGCATGGCGCATAGAGATTAAGTCGCACCCTGAGCTTGCCCAGGTGGGTGGCTTTCGTGGTGGCGATAGCCCTATATGGCCACGCTATGGCAAGTGGGGCGAGAAGTGGGGTGGCTACTACACTCAGGAGGATATGCGCCAAATCATAGAGTATGCACGTGTGCGTAATATCGAGGTAATGCCTGAGATAGACCTGCCAGGACATAGCCTTACTATGGCTACGCTACACCCTGAGATACTATGTAACTATAAGCCTAACCTAAGCTCATCGTTTGGCTACGACACACGCTCGGCATTCTGTGCCTCGAAGGAGAGCAACTACGCCCTGCTCAGAGATATCCTCACAGAGGTGTGCGCCTTGTTCCCCTCGGAGTATATCCATATTGGTGGCGATGAGGTGGAGACCTCGCAGTGGAAGCAGTGCCCCGATTGCAAGGCTCTCATGGCAGAAAAGGGTTATACCTCGCCTGAACAGCTACAAGCCTACTTTATGACTCGCCTTTCGGCAATGCTTAAGGAGTGTGGTAAACGTCCCGCAGTGTGGAACGAGGCTATA